>JASHXX010000088.1 GCA_030043335.1 Xanthobacteraceae bacterium | reverse complement strand
TCGCAGCGTCGCCGGCGGCGGCGGCCGCCTGGTACCGATCGACAAGAAGCAGCTCGGCCGCGAGCTTGCGATTCCAAGCGGCGGCACCGGCGGCGCGGTTGACGGCGATCTCATCGCGGTCGAGGTCGCGCGGCACGGCCGGTTCGGGCTGCCCACCGGCTCGGTCGTCGAGCGGCTCGGCTCGATCAAAAGCGAGCGCGCCGTCAGCCTGATCGCGATCCACGCCCATGACATCCCGCACGTGTTTACCCGCGCGGTGCTTGCCGAAGCCGAAGCGGCGCGGCCGGCGACGCTTGCCGGACGCGAAGACTGGCGCGAGGTGCCGTTCGTCACCATCGATCCGCCCGACGCCAAGGATCACGACGATGCCGTCCACGCGCTGTCCGATCCCGACTCGCGCAATCGCGGCGGCTTTCTCGTCAGCGTCGCGATCGCCGACGTCGCGCACTACGTACGGCCGGGCTCGGCGCTCGACCGCACCGCGGTCGAGCGCGGCAACTCGGTCTATTTTCCCGACCGCGTCGTGCCGATGCTGCCGGAGCGCATCTCCAACGATCTGTGCTCGCTGCGGCCGCTGGAAGATCGTCCGGCGCTTGCGGTACGCATGGTGATCGGCGCCGACGGCCGCAAGCGCTCGCACAGCTTCCATCGGGTGATGATCCGCTCCGCCGCGCGCCTGCATTACGAGCAGGCGCAGCTTGCCGTTTCCGGTCGGCCCGACGAAGTCACGGAGCCGATTGTCGAGAAAATCCTCGCTCCGCTCTACGCGGCCTATCGCGCGGTGCGGCGCGCCCGCGATGAGCGCGATCCGCTCGACCTTGAAATTCCCGAGCGCAAGATCGTGCTCAAATCCGACGGCACGGTCGATCGCGTGATCATCCCGCAGCGCCTTGAGGCGCATCGGCTGATCGAGGAATTCATGATTCTTGCCAATGTCGCAGCGGCGGAAACCTGCGAGCGGTTGCGCGTGCCGCTGATCTATCGCGTCCACGATGAGCCGACGCCGGACAAGCTCAATGTGCTGCGCGAGTTCTTAGCCACCCTCGACATCGCGCTGCCCAAGGGCGGCGCGCTACGGCCCGACGCCTTCAACCGCGTTCTCGCCCGCGTCAAAGGGCGCGACGTCGAGCGGCTGGTCAACGAGGTGGTGCTACGGACCCAGGCGCAGGCCGAATACTCGCCGGACAATTTCGGCCATTTCGGCCTCAACCTGCGGCGCTACGCCCACTACACCTCGCCGATCCGCCGCTATGCCGATCTCGTCGTGCATCGCGCGCTGATCCGGGCGCTCAAGCTCGGGGCCGACCGATTGGCGGATAACACGGATTCGCGGGCGCTTTCCGAAATCGCGGCCAATATTTCCGCGACCGAGCGCCGCGCCATGAAGGCGGAGCGCGAGACCGCCGACCGCCTGATCGCGCATTTTCTCGCCGATCGCGTCGGCGCGGTATTCGACGGGCATATCTCCGGGGTCACCCGGGCCGGTCTGTTTATAGAGCTTGACGAGACCGGCGCCGACGGTTTCGTTCCGGCGCGCAATATCGGCGACGAATATTTCCGCTACCAGGAGAAGAGCCATGCCTTCGTCGGCAGCTCGGCGAGCTATCGGCTCGGCGACCCGGTCACGGTCGAGCTCGTCGAGGCGGCGCCGGTCGCCGGCGCCTTGCGTTTCAGGCTGCTGCGGGAGGATCATGCCGGGGCGCCGGCGCGCGCGCGGCGCGAGCCGCGTGCGCGGCAGACCAATGCGCGTTCCTCGCAACGGCGCCGGCGCCGAGGCGGCACTTCATGAGCAATGACGTGAGCGATGACGTCGAGAGCGCGGTACCGGGCGGCCGGCTGATCGACCCGACCGAAGGCGACCGCGGCGTGAGCGACGATACCCGACTGCCTTATCTGCGGCCGAAGGATTCAGCGACGCTCATCCTCATCGACCGCTCAGAACCGGTGCCGAAAGTGCTGCTCGGCCGCCGGCATTCGCGGCACAAATTCGTGCCCGGCAAATTCGTCTTTCCCGGCGGCCGCGTCGAGATCAGCGACCGGCTGATGCCGTTCGCCGCGCCTTTGCACGAGCGACACACCGCGCGTCTGCTGCGCAAGCTCAAACGCCCCAGCACGGCCAAGGCCGCCGGCTTTGCGCTTGCGGCAGTGCGCGAGACCTACGAAGAGACCGGCCTGATGCTCGGCAGCCGTTCGGCAGAGCCGATTGCGGCGCCCGAGGGTCCCTGGCGGGCCTTTGCCGAAGCCGGCATCCTCCCTGACCTCGGCGCGATCCATTTCGTCGCCCGCGCCATCACCCCGACCAACCGTCCGCGGCGCTTCGACAGCCGTTTCTTCGCTGCCGACATTTCCGCGATTGCCCGTCGCGCCGAAGGCTTTGTCGGGCCTGAGGCGGAACTCGTCGAGCTCGTTTGGCTGCCGATCACCGAGGCGAGCCGCCTCGACATGCCGCGGATCACCACGATCGTGCTCGAGGATCTGCGCGACCGCATCGCCGCGGGCATGCAGCACGACCATCCGGTGCCGTTCTATCGCATGCTGCACCGGCGGCCGGTGCGCGAAATCCTTTGATCGCGCCGGCGCTTTCTTGACTTTCAAGGCGCGCCGACTAGGTTCACGGCGAACCAAGCGAACCGACTTTCGAGGTCCGACCCATGGCTAAAGCCACCACGATCAAGGTCAAGCTGGTGTCCAGCGCCGACACCGGATTCTACTACGTCACCCGCAAGAATTCGCGCACCATGACCGACAAGATCGTGAAGAAGAAATACGATCCGGTGGCGAAAAAGCACGTCGAGTTCCGCGAAGCCAAGATCAAATAAGCTCGGCGAATATTTCCGTCACCCTGAGGCACGAGCCGACGGGTCCGGCCCGAAATGGCCGGCCCGATGACAGGCGAGCGAGCCTGCCTCGAAGGGGGACGCGGCGCAGTTTTCGAAGGCACAGCGAAGTCTTACGACTTGATGTGCTCGGCGAGATATTCAGCGTCGCGCGCGACGCCGGAGAAGCGGCCGGAGCCCCAGGTGTGCAGCCACGGCAGCCCGAGAAAATAAACGCCGGGGACCGGCGTCACGCCGCGCACGTGGCTCGGCTGGCCGCGGCCGTTGAACAGCGGCAGGTCGATCCAGTCGTAGTCGGTGCGAAAGCCGATGCACCAGACGATCGAGGTGATGCCGGCGGCGCGATAGTCGAGCTGCGGGCGCTCCGCCGGCGGCGTCCACAGCGGACGATAGCGGGCCTCCTCCGGCGCCGCGATCGCCTGTTTGGCGATGAAGCCGTCGATGCTGGTCTTGATGCTCTCGGAAACCTGGTCGGCCTGATCGAGGCAGAGCGCCAGATCATCGGCGAGAATGAGCCGATCGCCCCGGACGTCGAGGAGACGCCCGTAAAGCTCCATGCCCTCAAGCGCGCGCTGGCGCAGGTCGATGTCGCGCCCGCCGTCGCGGCCGGTCACGTAGTGGTTGGTCTTGTCACGCACGCCCTCGCGCAGCGGATGCTCGTGCACCGGCAAATCGTAGTAGCCCATCAGGTGCAGCCACTCGACCACGTCCTTGCCGCGGTAGCGGCGCGCGACGCGCGGCGCATCGCCGACGCACAGATGCACTTTGCGGCCGGCCAGATGCAGGTCCTCGGCGATCTGGCAGCCGGATTGGCCGCTGCCGACGACGAGCACCGCGCCGGGAGGCAGCGAATCCGGATTGCGGTAGGTCGATGAATGGATCTGCACGATATCGTCCGGCAGCCGCTCGGCGCAGCGCGGGATGACCGGAACCTGATATCCGCCGGTCGCAATCACCACCCGGTCGGCGAAATGGATGCCGTCGCTCGCGTCGAGCATGAAACCGTGCTGCGGATCGCCGCGCAGATGCCGGACCGCCGCGCCTTCGAGGAGCGGCGGCGCGAACGAGGCGATGAACGCGTCGAGATAGGCGACGATCTCCTCGCGCAGCATGAAGCCGTGCGGGTCCGGCCCTTGATAGGGAAAGCCGGGAAGCTGGCATTGCCAGTTCGGGGTGACGAGGCAAAACGAATCCCAGCGCTCGGTGCGCCAGGCGTGCCCGGCGCGCTCCTTCTCGAACACCACGTGATCGATGCCGCTCTGCGTCAAATACCAGCTGATCGACAGGCCGGCCTGGCCGCCGCCAATCACCGCCACGGCGTGGCGCGAAATCGATCGTGTCTCATTCACGCGGCGGCCTCCTGCTCACTCTTCGAAGGCATCGACTGTGACGCGCGCCTCGGCGGTCGCGGCGAAGGACGCCGCGGCGGTCTCGATCCGCGCCAACTGTGCCGCGGCGCGCGAGCACCGCCAGCGGTATCTGGCTTCGACGCGGTCGCTCGCGAGCGTGAGCGCCGCGCGGCTGCGCTCGACAAAATCGGCGAGCCGATAGCTTTCGCCGGGGGCGAGAAAGTCCTTCACGACCAGCGAAGGCGAGTAGCAGCTTTCCTCGGCGCCGTCCGGCCAGCGGATACGGAAGCGCATCTCAGGCATGGACGCGCTCCAGCAGCAGCTCGTAAGTCGGAAGATGGGCGCGGGCGGTGCTGTCCCAGTCATGCCGCGCCGCAATCTGCAGACCGCGCGCGATCAGCTGCGGGCGCCGCGACGGCTCGAGCGAGCGCGCCATGGCCGCGGCGATCGAGGCGGTGTCGAACGGATCGCACCATTCGACCTCGTCATCGCCCAGATATTCGGTGAATGGCGCGATCCGGGAGGCGACCACCGGCACGCCGCTTGCCATTGCCTCGAGAACCACCAGGCCGAAACCCTCCTTGGTCGAGGGAAAGATCAGCGAAGTCGCGGCGCGATAGAGCGCAGGCATCAATTTCTGCCGCAGCGGTCCGGTGCGGACCACCGCATGCGCTGCGGTCCCGCTATGGGCCAACACGCCGGCGAAGCGGGCCTGGTAGGCGCCGTGATCGAGGAGCGAAGCGCCGCCTGCGAGCACCAGCACGGCGGAGGGATGCTGCAGCCGCAGGATCTGGAAGGCTTGCAGAATCCGGATTGTATTCTTGCGTTCCTCGATCCCGCCGATCGCCAGGAACACCGGCGCGCCCGGAGGCAGATCAAGGCGCCGGCGCAGTTCGCCGTCGGTCGCGTTGGGCGTCGGCGAATAGCGCTCGCAATCGACGCCGTTGCCGACAATGCAGGCGTCGCGGCCGAACTCACGGGCAAGCCAATCACGCCACACGCGGCCGACGACAAACAAATGATCGGCCGCCGTGACGGCGCGGGTCTGCAGGGCGCAGAGGCGCTGGTCATCGAAACTGTCGAGGTGATGTACGGTCCGGGCGAAACCCGGAATGAGGCCGCGCTCCTTGAGCATCGCCAGCGCGTTTCCGGAAATGCCGTCCTGCGCGTGCCAAATGTCGAAGCGGCGGCGCTCCGGGCGTTCGAAATGCCGCAGGTAATCGGCGATGCGCGCCTCGACCAACGCCCGCACATTGCGCTGCGCCGCGGCGGCTACGACGCGAACGGTTTCGCAACGCGTGTCGCGAAAGAAGCCGGCGCTGCTCGGGTCGGGAGCGAACACCGCGGCGGCGTGGCCGAGGCGGCACAGCGCCTCGCCAAGTTCGAGCGCATGCACGACCCCGCCGCGCGGGTTGGTGGAATGAGCAAGGATCGCAATGCGCAGCGCCGCGCTCATGCGAAGACCTCGCCGCGGACGCAGCCGATCAGCGGCTCTCGGGCAAAATCCCAGAGCGTCTCCTCGCCGGCACCATCAGCAATGGTCATACGCTGATCCGC
The DNA here is from genome assembly GCA_030043335.1 of Xanthobacteraceae bacterium. Taxonomy (GTDB): domain Bacteria; phylum Pseudomonadota; class Alphaproteobacteria; order Rhizobiales; family Xanthobacteraceae; genus BOG-931. The sequence continues at coordinate 649 of JASHXX010000088.1, read as the reverse complement.
GGTGAATTCGCCGATGTCGGCTGCGGCGATACCGCGGTCGCGAAAGCGCGCCAGCACGGCCATGGCGTTTGCCGGCCGCACCGCCAGAAGGAAACCGAAGCTCGGGAAGGTCTGCAGCCAGCGCTCGAGCTGCGCGCCCTGCGGCCGGGGCACGCGCGTCACGTCGACCAAGGCGCCGGCGCGCGAGCATTCCGCGAGCATCATGGCGGTGCCGATTAAGCCGCCCTGCGAAATGTCTTTCGCGGCCGTCGCCAGACCGGACTCAGCAAGTGCGGGGAGGATTTCGAGGTCGGCGTTGAGCCGCGCCGGCGGCGCATCGGTCGCTGCTTCCCAGTTGGCAAATGGCTCGCGGTAGCGGCCGCGCAGGTCGATCGCCGCGACCAGTCGGTCGCGCGGCCGCGCGTCGAACGAGGTGAGGAGGTGTTTCGCCCGGCCGAGAATCGCGACCGCGAGCTGACCGCCATCGGTGCGGGTGTTGGTGTGCCCGCCGACGACCGGCACGCGGTAGGTCTCGGAGGCGGCGCGCAGGCCGGCGAGAACCGGCGCCGCCGACTTGTCGCCGGCCGCCCAAAGCGCGTCGACCACCGCGATCGCGCGCCCGCCCATCGCGGCAACGTCCGACACGTTGACCATCACCCCGCACCAGCCG
>JASHXX010000087.1 GCA_030043335.1 Xanthobacteraceae bacterium | reverse complement strand
TTTTTGCAGGAGCTGCCGTTCAGTGATGTCCTCGTGGGTAGTGACCCAGCCGCCGTCGGGCATCGGCTCGTTGATCGCGTGCACGGTGCGGCCGTCGCCGACATCGATGATCCAGTTCGACGTTTTCCCGGTGGCGACGCTGTCGAGGATCTGCCGGCAATAGCTTGCGGGATCGCCCTTGAACAGCCCGGTATCCTTGCGGTGTTCGATCAGACCGCGCAGGGTGCAGCCTGGCTTCACGACCTCCGGCGATAGCTTGTAGATGCGCAGATATTGTTGATTGCAGATGATGATGCGCGCCGACTTGTCGAACATGCACAGGCCCTGCGTCATGTAATCGACCGCGTTGGTCACATGCCGCAGTTTGGTGCGCATCCGCCGCGCGGCGACGCCGGTGGCGAGGATGAGAGCAAGGGCGATGACGAGGCCGGCAGACTGCCACCCCGGCCAAGACGAAGAGAATATTTCCATGGTGTCGCGCGGCCCTTATGGGCGGCAGTATTCCGGGAGCGCATTGCCGTTTGGTTAATGAAGTAGCAACGTCTGCCGCCGTAGCGGCCGGCTTTGGCCGTCGCCGATCGTTCCGCCACACCGCGCCGTGCCCGACGGCGCCGGAAAAACGGCCGCAGCCGCGCGGTTAACGCGTCTGCAAGGTTAATTCGACAATAAATGAAAGTGTCGCATTCGCGCCACCGCGGCAGCGTCTGTTGGAAAACGGGGACGCGTCGCGTCGCAGCGAACGCGTGTGCGTGAGGGGTTATGGTTGCGTTGCGTACCTGGTCGCCGGGTGCTTTCTCCATTGCGCCGTTCTGGCTCAGCGCGTTCGGCGCGGCGTTGACGCCGACCACGGTCGGCTATCAGGACCTCGCGGCATTGTTCGCGCGGCCGCCCGCCGTTGCCGAACGCTGGCGCGAGCATCTGATCGCCTCGCCGTTCGGCACCATCGAAACCGCGACCTTCAGCTTCGCGCGCCCGCTCGGCACCGATCTGCCCGAACCGGCCGGCGCCCAGCCGGTCAATTTCGATCCGCGCTCGCTCGACGTGAAACTGTGGTCGGGCGACGAAGAGGCGATGGTGCACGCGGCGCCGGACGTCGAATATCCGACGGTCAACCGCCGGCTCAAGGGCGATCGGCTGCCGCAATCGCCGCCGCCGAGCGAACCGGAACACCTGCCGCAGCTGCAGCCGATCGATGCGCCGTCGTCGCCGCCGCTGCGCGCGCCCATGCCCGGCACGCCGCGGCCAAAAAGCGCGGAACAGCCCGACGCCGCGCCGCCGGCAGCACAGGCGGACCCCGAGACAACCGGCGCGATCGCGCCGATGTCGATGGCGCCGGCGCCGCACGGCAACGCCGCGGAGACCGACGCCGAGGATGATCTCGCGCTTGCCGACCGGCCGCCGGAAATCCCCTCAGCCGGCGAGAATGAAACCGCCGACGCCGCGCGGCCGCCCTCGTTCAGCGCGCTGTCTTTCTTCGACGAAGAGCCGGCCGAGCGCAATGCGCAGATCTATTTTGGCATCGCCGCCATGGGCGCCGCCGGCGGGCTGCAGCAATGGGCGCCGGGCGCCGAGCCGGTCCTGGTGTCGCGCGATCCCGACATCAAGCTTTCGGCGCTCGAAGGCCGCGCCGAGGGCGGCATCGGCGGCGAGACCGTCGCCGGCAAGGACGATGCCGGCCGGATGGAGAGTCCGGCGGTCCGCCTCGGGCTTTCCGGCAAGCTGCGCGCCAAGGCCGAGAAGTGTCTCGCCGACGCGGTCTATTTCGAGGCGCGCGGCGAGCCGCTGCGCGGCCAGATGGCGGTGGCGCAGGTGGTGATGAACCGGGTGTTCTCCGGCTACTATCCAAACAATGTCTGCGGCGTGGTCTATCAGAATGCCGACCGGCATCTCGCCTGCCAGTTCACCTTCGCCTGCGAGGGCAAGGATTTGAGCCGCATCGACGAACTCGACATGTGGGCGCAGGCCAAACGCATTGCCAAGGACACGCTCGACGGCAAGATCTGGCTTGCCGAGGTCGGGCACGCCACGCACTATCACGCCTATTGGGTGCACCCGAGCTGGGTTCACGAAATGAAAAAGATGTACAAGCTCGGCGTCCACACCTTCTATCGGCCGCGCGCCTGGGGCGACGGCGCCGACGCGCCGATCTGGGGCGCGGTGCCGGGCGCAGCGAAGCTGGAGGCCGTCCCCGCCGCGGCGACGACGCCGCCGGCCGGCGCCGCCAAGATCCCGCAGGCGGCGCTGTCGCCGGCCGCGATCTCGACCGTGGTCAGCGAGCCGGTCGCCAAGCTCTAGCAGTGAGCGGAGCATCATCTTTTTCGAAACCGGTTTGCGGTTTCCGCTTTTCCGAATCATGGTCTTGAGTGGAGCGTGGATCTGTTCGGAAAACCGGTGTCCACTTTTCCGGATCACGCTCTCCCTAGCGGGCGCGTGATCTTTTCGAAAAACCGGTGTCCACTTTTCCGGATCACGCTCTCCCTAGTGGGCGCGTGATCTGTTCGGAAAACCGGTGTCCACTTTTCCGGATCACGCTCTCTCTAGTGGGCGCGTGGTCTTTTCGGAAAACCGGTTTCCACTTTTCCGGATCACGCTTTGAGGCCATCGCCCGGCGCGGGGCAGCCATGCGCCGCCGCGCCTCTGCAAAGTTTCGCGATTCGCCTGCAGCGTCTATAACTGCCCGCGTTGCGCGCGCCGTTTGCCGGGAAATCCGCCGATGACCAGTGAAGCCAGAATTGCCGGGGCCGAATTCGGCGCGCT
>JASHXX010000086.1 GCA_030043335.1 Xanthobacteraceae bacterium | reverse complement strand
AAAGCCCGCGAGAATGGCGAGCGTAGTCATCTTGTCGAACCGGTAATCGGGATCGAGATCGGGCACGTGCTCGTCGGGCTCCGAATAGGCCGGAACCTCAAGATCGCTGTCGATGCCGAACAACTGGCGGATCGACACCTTCATGTCGGGCAGCCCGGATGGCGTTTCTGTCGCGAGACTCAATTGCACCTCCGTGGCCCCGGAACCGCAACGTCCACAAGGCCGAATCGGTTGTCGCCGGCGGTCGGATATGGCGGCAAATTAGCAGAAGCGTGCGCGGCTGCGAAAGCCGGTCGGAAGATCAGCAAAAACCTGCCGATTTCAAGTAGTTATACGCCTGGATGATCTCCCGCAGCCGCTCTTCCGAGGTCCGGTCACCGCCATTGGCGTCGGGATGGTGCCGTTTCACCAAGACCTTGAATCGCGATTTGATATCGGTGCGTTTGGCGTCGGCTTCAAGGCCAAGCACGCCGAGCGCGCGGCGCTGGGCGTTAAAAACCGTACGGCCCGAGCCGACGCGGCGCGCCTGCGACGACCAGCGCATGCCGGCCTCGCCGAACAGTGAGAACGGATCATCGGCGTCCCAATCGCTGCGAAAACCGCCACGGCCGCGCCGCGCCGCGCGCTGCCCGCCGATCGAGCCCATCTTCCAGGTCGGCCGGTGACCGGTGATCGCCTCCTTCTGATATTTGGCGATCGCGTCTTCGCTCATTCCGGCGAAGAAGTTGTAGGAATTGTTATACTCGCGAACGTGCTCGAGGCAGAATTGCCAATATTCGTTGGCGCGCAGCCGCCCCTTCGGCGCGCGGTGCGTCGCCGGCGCCTCGCAGCCCGGCCAGTGGCAGGCCGGGAGTTCGGCGCGCACCCGGCGGTCCTGGTCGGGCTTGACCCGGATCCGATCAAACAGCGGCGAATTGGTCCTCATCGTCGTAATTATGCGAGCGCGTCGATGGCGGCTGCAAGACTTGACAGGCGGCAAAAGCGCGCGACTCGTTTGTTGACGTTAATGCTTCGCGATCGCTAAAGGTTGCCGGCATGGGAATGCAAGACGTCATCGAGAGCAAACTGCGCACGAGCTTGGCGCCGGCGAGCGTACGGGTCGAAGACGAGTCGCATCTGCACCAAGGACACGCCGGACATCGCCCGGGCGGCGAATCGCATTTCCGGATCTATATCGTGGCCGAAGCCTTCCGTGGAAAGAGCCGCCTCGAGCGCCATCGCATGATCAATGCCGCGCTCAAGAGCGAGCTCAACGGCGGTGTCCACGCGCTCGCCATCCACGCCGCCGCGCCGGGCGAAGGCTCATAGCGCTTGATCGAGTGCCGCCGGCAACGCTCGAACGGGCCTAAAAGCCCGATCCGAATTTCGTTCGGCGCAATCCACGCTAGTCTTGCGTGGCGAGCAGCGCCTGCAGATCGAGGCGGTGGGTGAACATCGCGAGCTCGCCGTCCGGCGTGCGCGGCCATTGCTCCTTGGGCCGGTCCCAATAAAGCTCGACGCCGTTGTCGTCCGGATCGCGCAGATAGAGCGCCTCGCTGACGCCATGGTCGGAGGCGCCGTCGAGCGGAATCTCCGCGGCGATCAGGCGGCGCAGCGCGTCGGCGAGTTTCGCCCGCGTCGGATAGAGGATGGCGAGATGATAGAGGCCGGTGGTGCCGAATGGCGGCGCCGGCCCGCCGCGGCTTTCCCAGGTATTGAGCCCGATGTGGTGATGGTAACCGCCGGCGGAGATGAACGCGGCCTGCTGCCCCATCCGCTGCATCAGCTCGAAGCCGAGCACGCCGCAATAAAATCCCAGCGCCCGGTCGAGGTCGGCGACCTTCAGGTGCACGTGGCCGATGCGCACGCCGCCATCGATCGGCGCGGCGGCGCGCTCCTGCGGTACGGCCGAGGCTTGTGTCGCCATGATGCCCTCTCCAGCGTCTTTAAGTTATCTAGGGACCGCCCGCGCGTTTTGCCACGCCGTTTCAGCTCGCCCGCGCAGCCGCGGCGGCCTTGCGGGTGAGCGGCGTGACGCGCAGCGCCGTGATGCGGTTGCGGGTCTTGCGCAGCACCTGGAAACGGAAGCCATGGAAGGTGAAGCTTTGCCCCGGCTCCGGGATCGAGCGCGCCTCATGGATCACCACGCCGGCGATCGTCGTCGCCTCGTCGTCGGGGATGTTCCAATCCATCGCCCGGTTGAGATCGCGCACCGGCACCGCGCCGTCGACGTTGACCGAGCCGTCCGGCAGCATACGCACGCCGGGAACGGCGATCTCGTACTCGGTACCGATGTCGCCGACGATCTCCTCGATGATGTCCTTGATCGTGACCAGCCCCTCGAGCTCGCCATATTCGTCGACCACCAGCGCGAATGGCGTCTTGCGGTGGCGAAACGCCTTGAGCTGGTCGTAGAGCGGCGTGGTATCCGGCACGAACCAGGGCGGCGTCGCCAGCGCCGGGATATCGATCTTGTCGGCGTCGCCGCCGGCCGCGTGCAGAGCACGCAGCAGGTCCTTGGCGTGCAGCACGCCGACAATGTTGTCGGGCGAACCGCGCCACAGCGGCAGCCGGCTTACCCGCGCGGCCAGCACCGCGTCGACGATCTCGCGCGGCGATTCGTCGGCATCGAGCATCACCATCTTGGTGCGGTGGACCATGACGTCCGACACCGTCAGCTCGCGCAGGTCGAGCACGCCGCCCATCATGTCGCGGTCGAGCTTTTCCACCACGCCGGCGCGATGCAGGAGATCGACCGCGCCGCGCAGCTCTTCGCGCGGCGACAATATCGACTGGATCTTGCCGACCGGCATGCCGAAGCCGCGCAGAATGAGCCGCACCAGCCACTCGACCGCGGTAAGAATCGGCGAGAACCAATGCACCACGCGATCGACCGGTTGGGCGACCAGGAGGGCGATGCGATCGGGCATGTTGAAGGCCGCGGTTTTCGGCAGCACTTCGGCGACCACGAAGATGAGCACGGTCATCACCAGCGTCGCGTAGATCACGCCGGCGTGGCCGAACAAGGCGAGCAAGAGCCCGGTCGCGAGCGTCGAGGCGGCGATATTGGTGAGGTTGTTGGCAAACAGGATGGCGCCGAGCAGGCGCTCGCGCGTCGCCAGCAGTCGGCTGACCAGCGTGGCGTCACGATTGCCTTGTTTCTCCAGCCGCATCATCGCGGCGCGCGAGGATGCGGTCAGTGCCGTCTCGCTCGCCGAAAAGAACGCCGAGACCACCAAACAGATCACCACTGCAACGACGGTCAACCAGTCGAAAATAGTCATTGTTCGGCAAGCTTCTCGCTCAAGAACGCGCGTACGTCGCGCTCCTCGACGCCGCTCGCCACGAAGGCGGCGCCGATCCCGCGCGCCAGAATTAATGTAAGCATTCCGCGCTTCACTTTCTTGTCCTGCGCGATCAGCTCCATCAGCGCCTCGAGCGGCGGTGGTCCGCCCGGAATATTCTTAAGGCGGGTCGGCAGGCCGACCTCGGCGAGGTGACGAATGGCGCGCGCCGCTTCGCTCTTCTGCAGCAGCCGCTGCCGCGCCGAGAAGCCGAAGGCGAGGGCCATGCCGGCGGCGACCGCTTCGCCATGAAGGAGCCGGTCGGAAAAGCCGCAAGCGGCCTCGAGCGCGTGACCGAAGGTGTGGCCGAGATTTAGCAGCGCGCGCTCGCCGGTCTCGCGCTCGTCGCGGGCGACGATCGCCGCCTTGGCGCGGCAGCTCACCGCGATGGCGAGCTCGCGGGCAACGCTTCCGGAAGCATCGCGGGCGGAAAAAACGTCGCGCCAATTCGCTTCGAGCCAGGAGAAAAACGCGGCGTCGCCGATGAGGCCGTATTTGGCGACCTCGGCATAGCCGGCGCGGAATTCGCGCGCCGGCAAGGTGTCGAGCGTGGCGGTGTCGGCCAGCACCAGGATCGGCTGGTGGAACGCGCCGATCAGATTCTTGCCGTGGACCGAATTGATCGCGGTCTTGCCGCCGACCGAGGAATCGACCTGCGCAAGGAGCGTGGTCGGCACCTGCACATAGTCGAGCCCGCGCCGCACCGCCGCGGCGGCAAAACCGGCGAGATCGCCGATGACGCCGCCGCCGAGCGCAACGACGAGATCGCCGCGCTCGACCCGCGCCGCGATAATCGCCTCGCAGACCTCCTCGAAGCCGCGAAAGCTTTTGGCGCCTTCGCCGCCGGCGACGAGCACCCGGCTCGCCGGGATGCCGGCATCGGCAAACGCCGCTGCGACGGCGCCGAGATGCAAACGCGCGACATTCTGGTCGGTCACGATGGCGACCCTAGCGCTCGGCCGCAGCGCGGCGACGCGCGCGCCGAGCGAAGCCATGATGCCGCGACCGATCACGATGTCATAGCTGCGCGCGCCGAGCGCAACCTTCACGACCGTCGGATCGTCGCTGCGCGGCGTGGTCTTTGGCGCTGCCTTGGGCGCGAGCTTGGCCCGGCTCCGGGGCGCGGTCTTGCGGGCGATCATGGGCCGGCCTCGCGCGGCGATGCGGCAGGCTTGAGAAAGGCGAGGAGCGCGGCGAGGATGTCGACGACGATCGAATCATGCGCCACGTCGCGCGATTGCACGGTGATATCAGCCTGCGCGTAGAGCGGCTCGCGCTCGGCGAGGAGCGCCCGCAGCGTCGCCGCCGGATCCGCGGTCTGCAGCAGCGGCCGCTCGTTCTTGCGTTTGCTGATCCGCCGCATCAGCACCTCGAAATCGGCGCTGAGCCAGATCGAGACTCCCTTCGTCTTGATCAGTGCGCGGGTATCCGGGTTCATCACCGCGCCGCCGCCGGTCGCCAGCACTTGCGGGCCGCCCTCGAGCAGCCGCGCGATCACCCGCGCCTCGCCGCTGCGGAAATCGGCCTCGCCGTGGCGGGTGAAAATGTCGCTGATGCTCATGCCGGCGGCGCGCTCGATCTCGGCGTCAGCGTCGACGAACGGGATGCCGAGCCGGGCGGCGAGCCGGCGGCCGACCGAGGATTTTCCCACCCCCATCATGCCCGTGAGCACGATCGAGCGGCGCCCCAGCGCCCTGAGGACGGCCGCCGCCGCAGCGGTGGCGTTGGCGTCATTGTGGAACGCGAGATCGGCCATGGTCCATCTCAGCCCGCGCG
>JASHXX010000085.1 GCA_030043335.1 Xanthobacteraceae bacterium | reverse complement strand
GCGTCGTGGTCTTGCCGCAGCCGGACGGCCCGAGCAGCGCAAAGAACTCGCCCTCGTAGATGTCGAGCGACAGATGATCGACCGCGGTGAAGCCGCCGAACCGTTTGCTCAAGCTTTCGACCCGCAGCAGCGGCTGCGCGCTCGGGTCGGCCCAGGGCGAAAAGCCTCGTTTCGATCCGGCAGACTGCATTCGCACTCCAGCCGAGGCGTGCAAGCCGCGGCGCCATCCCGACGCACGCTAGAGCATCATCGCGAAAAGTGGCAACCGGTTTCCGGCAAACCCGCTGCGCAGGTCACTCGCCGAGGTTCAATTCCTGTCGCGCGCGCGCGGCGAGCGCGTCCGAGCCGCGCACGCCGCGCTGCGCCAGCTCGATGATCTTCTTGGCGACGACTTCCGCAGTGACCTCGGATGGATGCGAGTGCAGCAACTTCGAGACCGTCTCGTAGGCGCTTGCCATCGCGCGAACGACCTCGGGGTCGAAAGCCTGGCCAGCCAAAAATGGAGTAATCGGCATCACGCCACGGCGTCGACAGGCGAGAGCGCGACCGGTCTCTCAGTCACCGACGCCTGCCCCCGCACTTGTCGGCGATGTCGGACAGTGCGTCGTCAACCGGCGGTTTGTCGAGTCGTAATTTTGGCACTCAACCTGCGTGATTGCCATTGCCGGTCGCCGGCGACAGCCGGCCGCCGCGCGAGCCTCAGCTCGCAGCCGCTTCGGCCGGCGCCTCGTCAAGCGGCAAGCTCTCGACCGCATCCGCGGCGAGCTTGCGCGGCTCCGGCCCGTAATAGTCGCCGAGCTGCACCGCCGGCCGCGGCTGCGCGAAGATCACGACCAGGCGGTCATAGATCGCCTTCGCCGACACCGGCTTGACCAGGTACTCGTTGACGCCGAGCTTCACCGCCTCGACCACGCGCCAGCGCTCCCCGTGACCGCTGAGCATGATGATCGGCACGTCCGGCATCGGAAACACGCCGGGCGAACGCACAATACGCACCAGTTCGGCGCCGTTCAGGAGCGGCATCTCCCAATCGAGGATCACCACGTCGGGGCTGACCGTGCGAATCATGTCGAGCGCGGCGATGCCGTCCGCCGCCTCGTAGATCTCTTTGATGCCGCAGTTCACCAGCAGGTTGCGCACCATCTTGCGCATGTACTGATTGTCGTCGACGACGACCACGCACAGCGACTGGATGATGTTCTCGACGTCTTTCTTCGACAGCTTGGATGGCATGATGTACCGGCGCGGCGCCGCCGCTCACGTGGATCGCCGCCGCGATCAGAACACGCGCCGTGTTGCGGCTTGGTAAAGGCCGGGCGGGCGATACCGATGTTGTGCCGTCGGGTCTCGCCGTGCCGGCGACGTGGTGACCGGTTCGTTAATGCGCTGACGGCCCGGCGTTCAACCGATCACGAAGATCTCGCCGGGATCGGCGTCCGGCTTATAGCTCGACAGCGGGCGCGGCTCCGGGCCGTAATAGTCGCCCTTCTGCCGGCACGGCTTGGTCAGGACGGCGACGATGCGCGTCAGCAAGGCGTTGGTCGAAACCGGCTTGAGCAGAAACTCGTTGACGCCGAGTCGCACCGCTTCGATCACGCGCGAGCGCTCGCCATGGCCGGTGAGCATGATGCCCGGCACGTCGGGATGGGGAAAGTCGCGCGGCGAGCGCAGCTGGCGCATGAATTCGGCGCCGTTCGCCCCCGGCGTCTGCCAGTCGAGAATGACGATGTCGGGCACGCAGGCGCGGATCGCAGCGATGCCGCTGCCGCAGTCGCTCGCCTCGGCAATGTTCTTGACGCCGATCGCCTGCAGCAGCGAGCGCGTCACTTTGCGCATGGCATGCTCGTCGTCGACGATCAGCACGTTGAGCGCTTCGAGCCGACTGGCGATCTGAGCTGCGGCCTGGCTTGGGGTCTGTTCCATATTGCGTCGCGGCGCCCGCGGTGGCTGAGCGCAAATTCCCTAAACCGATGTAACCACAAACCTCCCAAACCAGCCTGAAATAGATCGATAAAACTTGAACGAACGGATTTTCCCCTAGCGGCCGCTCGCCTGCGCCATGAAGCGGTCGAGCGTCGCACGCTGCGTCTCGGAAAAATGCAGGCCGAGTTTCGAGCGGCGCCAGAGCACGTCGTCGGCGGTCTGCGCCCACTCCTTTGCCATCAGGTAGCGCACCTCGACGGCGGTCAGATCGGCGCCGAAGCGGGTGCCGAGATCGTCGAGTCGCGCCGCCGTCTTGAGGATATTTTCGACGCGGGTGCCGTAAGCACCGGCGAGCCGCCGCGCGTGCGCTGCGGTGAGGAACGGCCAGCGCCGCCGCGTCGCCTCGATGAATCCGCAGAGGGCGTCATGGGCGAAGTCGCCGCCCGGCAGCGCCGCCTGTGCGGTCCACGGCTGCGACGGCGGAAAGAAATGCGTGAGCCGCCCGAGTACGTCCTCGGCGAGGCGGCGATACATCGTCAGCCTGCCGCCATAGACCGTCAGTACCGGCGCCTCACCGTAAGGTTTGTCGAGCAGAAGGGCGTGATCGCGGCCGACATTCTGCGGCTTGCGGCCGGGGCGTGCATAGAGCGCGCGCACGCCGGCGAAAGCCCAGACCGCGTCGGCGGCGATGAGCGCGGCGCGGAAATAATCGTTCACCGCGTCGCAGAGATAATCGATCTCCGCAAGCGTCGGCACCACCGCGCCGGGATCGCCGGAAAAATCCAGATCGGTGGTGCCGATCAGCGTGAAGTCGCGCTCGAATGGAATCGCGAACACGACCCGGCGGTCGCGGGTCGGCAGGATGTAGGCGCGCTCATGATCGTAGAGCCGGCGCACCACGATGTGGCTGCCTTTGACCAGCCGCAGCCGTCGGCGCGGCCTTCCCCGCAGCACGGTCTCGATGAAAGTGTCCGCCCAGGCGCCGGTGGCGTTGACCAGGACGCGCGCGGTCACCACTTCGCGCTGGCCGTGGGCGTTGAGGACGAGCCGCCATTCGCTGCCGCGGTCGGCCCGCGTGCAGCGGGTGCGGGTGCGGATCAACGCGCCGCGCTCGGCGGCATCGACGACGTTGACCATCACCAGGCGGGCATCGTCGCCGCAGCAGTCGGAATATTCGAAGCCTTGATGAAACGTGGTGCGCAGCGGCTGGCCGGCTTCATCGCGCACCAGATCAAGCCGGCGCGTCGGCGCCAATATGTCGCGTCGTCCGAACCGGTCGTAGAGCGCAAGCCCGAGCCTGACCAAGAGAGGCGAGCGCCGCGACCGGTCGAGCGGCAGGACGAAGCGCAGCGGCCGGACGAGGTGCGGCGCGATCCGCAGCAGCGCTTCGCGCTCCGCAAGCGAGGCGCGAACGAGACCGAACGCGCCATGCTCAAGATCGCGCAGCCCACCGTGAATGAGCTTCGAGGATGCCGAGGAGGTGCCGGAAGCAAGATCGTTCTGCTCGACGAGCAAGACCTTAAGGCCGCGCCCGGCGGCATCACGCGCGATGCCCGCCCCGTTGATGCCACCGCCGATGACGGCGAGATCGAACTCGGCCACTGATTCTCCTTGTTTTCTCCTCGTTGCCTCGAGGATAGCAAATCCGCCGCATCCGGCTGGCGCCGGCACGCGCGACGCGGCCTTGCCTCCGCGACCGTATCGGCGATGATGACGGCGCCAAGGGAGACGCAATATGGATTTCCGCGACCGTCACGTGGTGGTCACCGGCGGCGCCGGCGCGCTCGGCACCGCCGTCGTCACCAAGCTCATCGAGGCCGGCGCAATCTGCCATGTGCCGTGCGTGGATGAGGCCGAAGCGCGGCGCTTTCGCCTGCGCGAGCACAAGCAGGTCGTGCTCGCCGTCACCGGCAGTCTCGCCGACGAAGCAAATATCGGCTGCCTCTTTGACGGCGTCGGCGCGCTCTGGGCCTCGATCCATCTCGCCGGCGGTTTTGCCGCTTCGCCGCTAGCCGAGACCAGCATGGCGACGCTGCGCCAGCAGATCGACATGAACCTTGTCAGCTGCCTGCTCTGCTGCCGCGCGGCGGTCAAGGCGATGGCCGGCAGCGGTGGCCGTATCGTCAACGTCGCGGCCCGCCCCGCCCTTGAATGGCGAAGCGGCGCCGGCATGGCCGCCTACACCGCCAGCAAGGCCGCGGTCGCAGCGCTCACCGCCGCGCTCGCCGAGGAGGTCGCGAAATCCGGCATTCTGGTCAATGCGGTCGCGCCCTCGATCATGGACACGCCGGCGAACCGGCAGGCGATGCCGAAGGCCGATTTTGGCCTTTGGCCCAAGGTCGAGGAAGTCGCCGCTACCATCCTCTTCCTCGCCGCGCCGGAAAACTGCGTCACTCGTGGCGGCATCGTGCCGGTGTACGGGCGGTCCTGAAAGTCCCGTCGCCTCGCGCGGAAGATCTAGCCGGAAATGGGGACGACGTCGCGCGCCGGCTCGCGCACGAGCCGCGTCACGGCGCCCGCAGCGACGACGGCGCGCTGCTGCGCATAGGCCTCGTGGTTCTCCTCGATGTAATCGAGATCGTAGAGATAGTTCACCATCAAGCCGTGCGATTGCGCCAGCGCCCGCTCCGAGGTGTCGGCGAGCCAGTCGAGCCGTTCGAGCCGCGCGCCATTGCCGAGGTGAAAGCGGGCGACGGAGTCGACCAAAGCGCCCCGGGCGTTGCGCGCGCGCAGGAAATACCAGGCGGCGGCGCGCAAGAGCGGCTCGCGCACGGTGTCGGCGACATCCGGCTTGCGCCACCACTCCGGGGCGTCGAGCGCCACCAGCGCGACGCGATCATCGTCGTCGAACGCCGGCGAGCCGGCGTTGGCACGCTCGCGCTTGAGCCATTGCGCGAAATTCGGCGCCGGCGACAGCGTGACGAAAGCGCCGATGCGCGGCATCTCGCGCGAGACCTCCTCCACCACCTGTTTGATCAGGAAGTGACCGAAGCTCACCCCGGTAAGGCCGCGCTGGCAATTGGTGATCGAGTAGAACACCGCTGTCGTCGCCCGCTCCGGGTCGACCGCCTCGCGCTTGTCGGAAAGGATCGGGGCGATCGCCGTAGGAATCTCGCGGGTCAGCGCCACCTCGACGAAAATCAGCGGCTCGTCGACCAGCGCCGGGTGAAAGAAGGCGTAGCAGCGCCGATCGGGCAGATCGATGCGCCGGCGCAAATCGTCCCAGCCGCGAATCTCGTGCACCGCCTCGTAGCGGATGATCTTTTCCAGGATCGCGGCCGGCGTCGACCAGTCGATGCGTCGCAGCACCAGAAACCCCCGATTGAACCAGGACGAGAACAGATGGATGAAATCGGCGTCGATGACGCCAAGATCATCGCGATGAGCCATGGCATCAAGGAGCTGCTCGCGCATGCGCACCAAGGCGGCGGTACCGCCGGGGGCGAGATTGAGCTGCCGGATCAGCTCGAGCCGGCGCGGCTCGGCGACGCGGTGGAGCTCGGCCGCGTGCGCCGCCGAAGGTTCGTCGCGCCAGGCCGCGACCGCGGCGTCGATGCGCGCGCGATCGTGGCCGAAGGTGGTCGCCAGCGCCTCGAAGAACGCGATGCGCGGCCCGATGGTCAGCTCGGCATATTCGGCGAGGATCTCGTTCGCGAGCGCC
>JASHXX010000084.1 GCA_030043335.1 Xanthobacteraceae bacterium | reverse complement strand
CCGGGGGTGACCAAGCAGACGCATCCGCATCTTGCCGCTTTGGTCGATTACGCCATCCACTATTTCCGCGACTTCGTGCTGCCGGCAAAGAGATTCCGCGAGCCGAGCGCGGCCGAGCGCGCCGCGCTCATCGATCTGCGCGATGCACTGTCGCAATTGCCGGCTGATGCTGCGGCTCCAGCAATCCAGGATGTGGTCTATGAAGTCGGCAGGCGCGAGCCGTTCCTCGACGAAAGGAAGAAAGCCAAGGACGGCAAGCCCGGCGTCTCGCTCGACTGGTTCAACATGCTCTATCAGGTGCTGCTCGGCCAGGAAAAGGGGCCGCGCTTCGGCTCCTTCGTCGCCGCCTACGGCCTCAACAACACCATAGACATGATCGACGGCGCGCTCGCAAGGTCGGCGTGATTACTGGCTCGCCCACAAAATCCGCGCCATCCACAGCACGTCCGACGCAGCGAGCGTGCGGTCACCGTGTTCGGCGTTGAGCGAGGAAAGCTCGATCGATTTCGCGGTCCGGCGCTTGAGTTCCTTGGCCATGACCTCGCCGCCCCTGGTGCGAACCACGACGCGGTCGCCGCGGCGCACCGGCGCCGCCGGCGACACGACGATCACATCGCCGTCGCGGTAGGCCGGCTCCATCGAATGGCCGGAGATTTCGAGCGCGTAGGCGTGCTCGTCATTGACCGCGGGAAACACGATCTCGTCCCAGCCTTCGCCGGCCGGGAAACCGGCGTCGTCGAAATAGCCGCCGGCACCCGCCTCGGCGAAGCCGAGAAGCGGCACGGCGCGGGCCGCTTGCCCGGCGCCGGACGTGATCAACTCGACAAAGGTCTCGATCGAGGTGCCGGTCGCGGCGAGAGCCTTGGCGATCGACTCGGTCGAGGGCCAGCATGCCCGTCCCTGCGGCGTGATCCGCTTCGATTTATTGAATGTCGTCGGATCAAGCCCGGCGCGCCGCGCGAGCCCGGAGGCCGATAGGCCGGCGCGGGCCGCCAGACGATCGATCGCCGACCAGACTTGGGCGTGCGTGAGCATCGGTGCCGCCTTTGCCGCCTTCCCCCCCCCCGAGGAGGGCGATTCACGCAGCATCATGGGAATTTTTGCCTCTATTCTCAAGTCCCGCGAGCGGCAGGCCGATCGCCTTGAACGCTCGATCCCCCGCCGATAGGGTCGCGCGACTTAAAGGCGCACGCAGGTGACCACGATCTACAAAATCTGTGAGCAGGCGTTGTGGCGTGCGGCCGAAGCCGACGGTGTATTTCTCGGCAGCATCGTTGATGAGCGCGACGGCTTCATTCACTTCTCTACTGCCGCGCAGGTCTCCGAGACCGCTGCTAAGCACTTTGCCAAAAAGCCCGATCTAATCCTGGTCGCGGTCGATGCCGACGCGCTGGGCCAGTCCCTGGTCTGGGAGCACTCGCGCGGCGGCGACCTCTTCCCCCATCTTTATGCCGCGCTGCCGCTTGCGGCGGTGCGCTGGACGCGGGCGCTTCCCTGCGGCGCCGACGGCCGCCACGTGTTTCCGGAGTTGGAGCCGTGATCGATTTTTTCGAGCGGCTGACGCGGCCGTTCCTGCAGGCGATCGATCCGGAAGATGCGCACGGCCTCACCATCACGATGTTGAAATACGCGCCGCTCCCTAAGGCTGCCGCCGACGACAAGCGACTCGCCGTCCGCGCCTTCGGGCTCAATTTTCCGAATCCTGTCGGGGTCCCGGCCGGGCTCGACAAGAATGCGGAAATCCCGGATGCGCTGTTGCGCCTCGGCTTCGGCTTCGTCGAAGTCGGCACCGTCACGCCGCTGCCGCAACGCGGCAACCCGCGGCCAAGAGTGTTCCGGCTCGAAGCCGACCGCGGCGTGATCAACCGACTCGGCTTCAATTCGCAAGGCGGCCAGGTTGTGCTCAAGCGGCTTGCCGCGCGCGCCGCCGGCGGCGGCATCGTCGGCGTCAATATCGGGGCGAACAAAGACAGCCGTGAGCGCGTTGTCGACTACGTTTCGATGATCAAGCAATTCGCTCAGGTTGCGAGTTACGTCACCATCAATATTTCGTCGCCCAACACGCCGGGGCTGCGCGAACTGCAACAGGCCGAGGCGCTCGACGATCTGCTCGCCCGCGTGATCGAAGCGCGCGACCATGTGTCGCGAGATGCCGGGCCCACGCCGGTGCTCTTGAAGATCGCGCCCGACCTGTCGCTCGCTCAGCTCGACGATGTGGTCGGCGTCGCGCGTGCGCGGCGGGTCGACGGCATGATCGTCGGCAATACGACGGTGGCGCGGCCGCCCAGTCTGCGTGAGAGGGCGAAGGCGAAGGAGGCCGGCGGCCTTTCCGGCCATCCGCTCTTCCCGCTCGCGACCCGCATGTTGGCCGAGACCTTTGTGCGGATCGAGGGCGTGTTTCCCCTGATCGGGGTCGGCGGCATTGATTCTGGCGCGGCCGCGCTCGCCAAGTTTCGGGCCGGTGCGAGCCTCGTCCAGGTTTATTCCGGCCTGGTGTTCCGCGGCCTCGGCCTGCTCGGTGAGATCAAGTCCGCGCTACTCGCCGCTCTCTCGCGCGGCGGCCTGCAAAGCCTTGTCGAGCTTACCGGCGCCGACGCGGCCGCGGTCACCGCCGAGCCTTGGCCCGGATAGAACTTGGCCCGGATAGAACTTGGCCCGGATAGAAAACGTAGCGGTCAACGCTCGGCGGTTTTGAACGGCGACAGCGCCGCCGCGCCGGGGGAGGGGGCAAGGACCGGCTGCAGCGCCGGTACCAGCCGGCGCCGCTCGCGCCGCGCCGGGATGGCGCGATAGACCTGCTTTGTCGCCTCGACGATATGGACGCCGGCGAACGGCGCCGAAATGGTGGCGCCGGCGCGTTCCCAGGCGACTGCCGAGCGCAGGAACCAGCCGCGGGCGATCGGCGGCACATAGAGCGCTTCGCCCCATCCGGTCGGCGTGAACCAGGTCTCGCGCAACAGATGGGTGATCTGAGTGCGCGAATAGGGCCGGCCGTGGCCGAACGGGGTCGTGTCCATGCGCGCCCACAGTCCGCGCCGGTTCGGGATCACGGCGAGCAGGCGCCCGCCGCCGGCAAGGACCCGCCACACTTCGCGCAGGAGCCCGACCGGATCGGTGGAGTTCTCCAGCGCGTGCACCAGGAGGACGCGATCGACCGCCGAATCGGTGAGCGGCCAATCCTCCTCCTCGACCAGCGCCGCCAGCGCCGGGCGCGAAGAGGGCCAGCGCACCACCCCCTGCGGCGCCGGCATCAAAGCCAGGCACCGTTCCGCCTCTTCGCGGAACAGGCCGAGATAGGGCGTGGCATAGCCAATGCCGAGCACGCGCAGCGAACTGGTATCGTTCCAGCGCGCGCGAATGCCGCGGCTGACGAAGCGCCGAGCCACGGTGCCTAGCCGCTGGGCGTAGAAATTGCGCAGATCAACGACGTCCATGACCGCAAAATAGCATGTTTCTAGGTCATTCCGGGGCGCGCCGAAGTCGCGAGCCCCGGAGTCCATTACCCCCAACCCTGTGATAAATGGTTGAGAGCGCCTATTCTGGCTAACCCGTGATGATGGATACTGGGTTCGCGGCTTAAGCCCGCGCCCCGGAATGACGAATGAAATGGCCGCACAAACCTATCTGTTTCGCTGTCTCACCGACAATTTCGGCGTCCTCCTCCACGATCCGGAAAGCGGCGCGACAGCGTCGATCGACGCCCCGGAGGCAGCGCCGGTCGAGGCCGCGCTCGCCGCCACCGGCTGGCGGCTGACCGATATCCTGGTGACGCACCATCACGGCGATCACACCGCCGGCATTCCGGCATTGAAGCAGCACCACGGATGCCGCGTCGTCGCCCCGCGCAATGAGGCGCAGCGCATCGCGCTCGTAAACGAGACGGTCGGGGAGGGTGACACGGTGCGCCTCGGCTCGCTCGCCGGACGCGTCATCGACACGCCGGGTCACACCGCCGGCCACATCTCTTATTTCTTCCCGACGGACAAGCTCGCCTTCGTCGGCGATACCTTGTTCTCGATCGGCTGCGGCCGCGTCATCGAGGGCAATCCGCAGATGATGTGGCAGTCACTCACCAAGCTGCGCGCCCTTCCCGACGATACCCGCTTCTATTGCGGTCACGAATACACGCAGTCCAACATCCGCTTCGCCAAGACTATCGAGCCGAACAACAAGGCGCTCGCTGCCCGCGCCGAGGAGGTTGAGCGGCTCCTTGCGGCGAATAAGCCCACCATCCCGGCAACGATCGGTGCGGAGAAGGCAGCCAATCCGTTCCTGCGCGCGGACCTCGCCGAGGTCGCGCAATCGGTCGGGCTCACCGGCAGCCCGGCTTGGAAGGTGTTCGCGGAAATCCGCGACCGCAAAAATCGCTTTTGAAGCACCGGCTTTGCAAACCTCCCGCACCGCCCGCGAGGTGATCCGGCTGCTTGAGCTCAAGCCGCATCCCGAAGGCGGACATTTTCGCGAGACGTTCCGCGATGCCCGAACGGGGGAAGGCGGCCGCGCCGCCTCGACTGCGATCTATTTTTTGCTGGCCCGCGGCGAGCGCTCACACTGGCACCGCATCGATGCGGTCGAGGTTTGGCACTGGCATGCCGGCGCGCCGCTTGAGCTTGAAATCGCGCCGGAGAATGGCCCGCGCCTGCATGTCATCCTCGGCAGCAATCTTGC
>JASHXX010000083.1 GCA_030043335.1 Xanthobacteraceae bacterium | reverse complement strand
CGGTTCCGCCGCAGGCTTGGCGTGCGGGCGGTGGCTGTGATGCGCGGCCGCAGGCTTCGGCTCAGCGGCCGGCGCGGCGTTTTGCGCGCAGGCGCCGTGCGGCGCGAGCGCGGCGAGGGCAGTGAGCGCGGTGAGCGCCGTCCCGAGCGCGAGCCGTGCCGCACCCGTCTTCACTTCGTCCCCGCTGCACTTTGCTCCGCGGGAAAGGATGAAGCAGCGATACGGCCGGCGGCGGCCGCGACCGCGGCGGCGGGCGCTTGTGCGTGCGTCCATACCCAGTCACCGAGCGCGACGAAGTCGGCCTGCGCCTGCGCGAGCGCGCCGACCTCCTCGAGATCCGCGGCATAGCCGATGCACGGCGGCTGGAACAGCTCCGCCCACCAGGCGATGCGCTCCACGATCGCGTCGAGGGGAGGGCGGCGGCCCGCCCTTGGCCGACCCTCCGCCGCCTGCGGGGGACGGAAAGAAGAAGGCTCGCCGAACATCACATAGTCGGCGCCTCTCTCGGCCGCGACCATGGCATCATGACGGCTCGCCAGTCCGCCGGCGCCGGCGATGCGGTCGGGCTTGAGCACCGGCAGCGCGGCTTCGAGCGCGGCGATGCCGGTCAGGTGCGCGCCGTCGGCGCCGGCGCGGGCGACGAGCTCGGGGCGCCCGTCGAGGAGGAGCGCGACCTCGCGGCGCTGCACGATCGCGGCGACGCTCTTGGCGCGGTTGATCAGCGTGCGCTCGTCGGCGTCTTCGAGGCGAGCGAGCACCGCGGCGACGTCGCCGGCTTCGAGCGCGGCGGCCAGCTCGGGCGCGAACGCCGCGGTGTCGCCGATCCGCGGCGTGAAGAGATAGAGGCGCGGCGCGGCGTGTTGTGGGTTCATCGCGGTTCCCCTCCCCCTCGCGGGAAGGGATTAGGGGCGGGGGTCGCGAGGCGACGCGCGGTCATCGGCGCTGTCGAACCACCTCTCGACCCCCCTCCCAACCCCACAAGGGGGGGAGGGAATAGAGGAGTTCGCCGCGCGGCGATTCGGCATCATCCCGCTTTCCGTTCGCATCACGCCGCCTTGCGCTCGAGATCTGCCTGCCATTGGCCTTGCGCGGCGAGGCCGTTCATGCGGGCGCGGTGGCTGAAGGCGCGCTGCGCGGCGGCGACGTTCTCGGGCTTGCCTTTCCAGGCCTGCTGCGCGGCGTGCTGCAGCGCGCGGCCATAGGAGAACGTCACCGGCCATGGCAGCGGCCCGAGCCTGTTGATAGCGTCGAGATGCGCGGTCGCGTCCTCGTCCGACTGGCCGCCGGAAAGAAACGCGATGCCGGGAACGGCGGCGGGCACGCAGGCCTTGAGTGCGCGCACCGTCTTCTCCGCGACCTCGGTCGCCGAGGCCTGTTTCGCCGACTTCATGCCCGGCACCACCATGTTCGGCTTGAGCACCATGCCTTCGAGCGCGACCTTCTGATAGTAGAGCTGCTCGAACACGGTTTTGAGCACCCACTCGGTGACCGTGGCGCAGCGGTCGATGTCGTGATCGCGGTCCATCAGCACTTCCGGTTCGACGATCGGCACGATGTCCCCCTCCTGGCACAGCGCCGCATAGCGCGCGAGCGCGTGCGCGTTGGTGAGGAGGCAGTCATAGCTCGGGATGCCGGGCGCGATGTCGATCACCGCGCGCCATTTGGCGAACTTGGCGCCGAGGGAGCGATAGTCGACGAGCCGTTCGCGCAGGCCGTCGAGCCCTTCGGTGATGACCTCGCCCGGGCAGAACGGCAGCGGCTTCGTTCCCTTGTCGACCTTGATGCCGGGGATCGAGCCGGCCTGGGCGATCAGCTTGACCAGCGGCGTGCCGTCCTTCGCGTTCTGGCGGATGGTCTCGTCATAGAGAATGACGCCGGAGATGCATTTCGCCATCGCGTCAGTCGAGCGGAACATGAGCTCGCGGTAGTCGCGCCTTGTGTCGGCCGTGGATTCAACGCCGATCGCGTCGAAACGCTTCTTGATAGTGCTGGTCGATTCGTCGGCGGCGAGGATGCCGCGGCCGGGCGCGACCATGGCGGTTGCGATCTTGTTCAAGGCGCTGAGGTTCATCGAAGCCTCCTCGAGGCGAAGCCGTTGGCGATATTATCACTCATCCGAGCGTGGCTGCGGCGGCGGCGATCTTGAGCGCCACGACGCCGGGGAGCGCCTTGCCTTCGAGCCATTCGAGGAAGGCGCCGCCCGCGGTCGAGGTGTAGGTGAAACGCCCGGCCGCGCCGGCGGCGTTGAGCGCCGCGAGCGTATCGCCGCCGCCGGCAATACTGACAAGCTTGCCGGCGGCAGTGAGTTCCGCCGCGGCTTCCGCAATCTCGATGGTGCCGCGGTCGAACGGCTCGAGCTCGAAGGCGCCGAACGGGCCGTTCCAGACCAGCGTCTTTGAGCGGGCGAGCACCGAGACGACGTGCTCGATGGTGCGCGGGCCGATGTCGAGGATCATGTCGGCGGCGCCCACGGCATCGACGGCGACGACGCGCGAGGGCGCGTTGGCTTCGAATTTCTGCGCCACCACCGCATCGACCGGCAGCACCAGCTCGCGGCCGGTTTGTTTCGCCTTGGCGAGGATGGCGCGCGCGGCCGGCACCAGATCGGGCTCGCTCAGCGATTTGCCGATCGCCTTGCCCTGCGCGGCGAGGAAGGTGTTGGCCATGCCGCCGCCGATGATCAGGGTCTCGACCTTGGAGAGGAGATTGCCGAGGAGGTCGAGCTTGGTCGAGATCTTGGCGCCGCCGACGATTGCGGTAAGCGGACGCGCCGGCGCATACAGCGCCTTGTCGAGCGCGTCGAGCTCGGCCTGCATCGCGCGCCCGGCATAGGCCGGCAGCACGCGGGCGAGGCCCTCGGTCGAGGCGTTGGCGCGGTGCGCGGCGGAGAAGGCGTCGTTGACATAGAGGTCGCCGAGCTTGGCGAGCGCCGCGACGAATTGCGGATCGTTCTTGGCCTCGCCGTCGTGGAAGCGGGTGTTCTCGAGGCAGAGAATCTCGCCCGGCTGCAGCGCCGCCACCGCTTGCTCGGCGGCCGCGCCGATGCAGTCGTCGGCGAACGCGATCGGCCGGCCGATCACGCGGGCCGCTGCGGCGGCAATCGGTTTCAGCGACTCCTTGCGATCGCGGCCCTTGGGCCGGCCGAAATGCGCGAGCAGGATCACCTTGCCGCCCTTGTCGGCGATCTCCTTGATGGTCGGCACCACCGCCTCGATGCGCGTCGCGTCGGTGACCCTGCCGTTTTCCACCGGCACGTTGAGGTCGACGCGCAGCAGCACGCGTCTGCCCTTGAGGTTTGCTTCGTCGAGGGTGCGGAACGAGGCCATGGCTGCGCGCGACCCGAACGGCCTACTATACGACCTACTACTATAATGTCAGCCGAGCTTGCCCATCGCCATCGCGGTATCGATCATGCGGTTGGAGAAGCCCCACTCATTGTCGTACCACGACATCACCCGCACCAGCGTGCCGTCGATCACCTTGGTCTGGTCGATGTGGAACACCGAGGAATGCGGGTCGTGGTTGAAGTCGGTCGAGACGTTGGGCGCTTCGGTGTAGCCGAGGATGCC
>JASHXX010000082.1 GCA_030043335.1 Xanthobacteraceae bacterium | reverse complement strand
GCCCGTGCCATTCATCAGGTAGCGTTGCCCGCGGGCCTCGAAATGCTCGAGGTGCGCCGCCTGCGGATAGACCAGAAGACCTGCGGCCGCGGCGAAGGCCGAGCCTTTGGCCGCCTCCGGCAGTCCGGCAATGCCGAGCGGCCGGCCGATGCGCACGGAGCGGCCGAGAATGCGCGAGGCGAGCTCGGGCACCCCGGTGAGCTGGCTTGCGCCGCCGGTCAGGATCACCCGGCCGCGCGGCTCGCCGGCGAACACCGACGCCCTGAGCCGGTCGCGTACCATTTCGAGGATCTCTTCGACGCGCGGCTTGATGATCTGCACGAGCGCCGCGCGCGGTACGAATTGCGCCTGGTCACGCTCATCCGCGTTGATCGGCGGCACCGTGATCATGTCGGCTTCGTCCGACCCGCCGCCGAGCACACTGCCATAAAGCGTCTTGATTCGCTCGGCGGCGGCGATCCCGCAATTGAGCCCGCGGGCGAGGTCCATGGTGACGTTGAAGCCGCCGAGCGCGAAGCCTTCGCAATGAACGAAGCGGCCGCCGAGGAAGACTGCGATCGTGGTGGTGCCGGCGCCCATGTCGATGACCGCAGCGCCGAGATCGGCCTCATCGTCGGCGAGCACGGCGAGGCCGGCGACATAGGGGCTCGCGACCATGGCCTCGATCGAGAGATGACAGCGCTCGACCGCCAGCATCAGATTTCGCGCCGCGGCGACGTCGGTGGTGGCGACATGCATGTCGACGCCGAAGCGCGCGCCGAGCATGCCGCGCGGATCGCGGACGCCGTTGGCGCCGTCGATCGTATAGCTTACCGGCAGCGCGTGCAGCACGGCGCGGCCGTCGCGCAGCGACTGCCGGCGGCCAGCGGCCAGCACGCGCGCGATATCGCCGGCCGACACCGCCGCGCCGGCGATGTCGATCTCCGCCGCGAACAACGCGCCGACGAGCCGCCCGGCCGAAATCGACAGCACCACTGACTCGATCTCGAGCGCGGCCATGCGCTCGGCGGCATCGACCGCGTGGCGGATCGACGCCTCGGCCTCCGCCAGATTGACCACGCCACCGGCCTTGGTGCCGTGCGCCCGGGTGTGGCCGAAGCCGATGACCTCGATGGCGTGGCTCCGGCGCGGCAGGATCTGCTGCGGCGGATGCGGCTGCAGCCGGGCAATGATGCAGGCGATCTTGCTGGTGCCGATATCGAGCGCGGCGACCAGCGCGCTCTTGCGCGGCGCGATCGGCTTCATCTTCGGGGTCAGGCCGTAATTGAGGGCGCTCATGCGTCGCCGCCCTTCTTTTTCTTGGTGTCCTTGAGCGCGTCCTCGCGCGCCTGCGCCGCCGCCTCGGAGAGCCGCACGCCGACGCGGTCGGGCAAGCGCAGATCGACGGCGAGAATGTCGCGCGAGAGGAGCTTCTTGTCGTGGTCGAGCGCGAGCAGCCGATCGAGCGCCGGCGCCAGGTTCATTTCCGGCAGCGCGACGTCGACGCCGTTCTTGAGCCGCAGATTCCAGCGCCGCTGCGCCACCAGGATCGAGGCGCGCAGCGCCGCACGAATCTCCGGGTAGCGGTTGATGACGGCGAGAAAATCGCTCGCCTGCAGCTGCGCGCCGCGGCCGACCACGAGCGGCAGGCCGAGATAGCGGTCCTCGACGAACGGCTCGAGCACGGTGCCGTCGGCGGCGATGACGCTGACGCGGCCGTCCTGCTGCCACAGCGCGAAGGCCTGCCGCTCGGTGATCGTGATCTGCAGGCGGTCGGGATAGAGCTTAAGCACCGCGGCATCGCCGATCCACGGATTGGCGAGGAGCCGCGCGCGCGCGGCATCGGCGTCGAGAAGAAGAAGCGACGCGCGCCCGGTCACGCCGGCAATGGTCAGAACCTCCTCGCGGCTGACTTCCTTCTCGCCGCTGAGCGAAATCGCGGCGATGCGAAAGCCCATCGCATTGGCAGCGCTGTCGCCGGCGTCCTTGAACCAGGCGACGAACGCGCCGACATGGCCGCCGGCGATGGCGCCGTAAGCGATGGTCGCGGCAAGAAGGAGCGCCGAGCCGGCGACGCCAAGACCGGGCGGAGGCAGCCGCGCGAATTTTGCCGCCCAGCGCCCCAGCGCCGGGCGATAGCCCGCCCGGAAGGCGAAGCGAGGTCCACGCCAGCGGCGCAGATCGATGGCGGCGCGCGGGAAGGCCGGCCCGTCAATCGGCGCGCCGGTTGCCTCCGTCATTGCTGGCCCCGACCCCGTTAGCGATTGGTCGAGGCGTCCTCCACCATCCATCGCACCAGCTCATCGAAGGGGATGCCCGCGTACGCCGCCAGCTCGGGCACTAGCGAGGTCTCGGTCATGCCCGGCTGCGTATTGATCTCAAGACAGACCAGCTTTCCCGTCCCCCGATCGTCATAGCGGAAGTCCGCGCGACTCACGCCGCGGCAGCCAAGCGCGCTATGGGCAGCTAGGCTGAGTCTTCGGACCTCCTGGTAAACATTTGGTAAAATTTTAGCCGGCAGCAGGTGCTGGGAGCCCCCGGCGGCGTATTTGGCCTCGTAGTCGTAGAACCGCGCCGCCGGCACGATCTCGATCACGTCGAGGGCGCGATCGCCGAGGACCGCGCAGGTGAGTTCCTTGCCGGGGATGTAGCGCTCGATCATCACCTCGTCGCCGAACGGCCAGTCGTCGCGGAACAGCTCCTGCGGCGGCCGCGAATGCTGCTCGGTGACGATGAAAACGCCGACGCTCGAGCCCTCCGCGATCGGCTTGACCACATAGGGCGGCGGCATCAGGTGCTGCTTTGCGGCCTCGAACCGCGACGCCACCTTGTGCTCGGCGACCGGCACGCCGGCCGAGCGGAAGATCTCCTTGGCGTAGACCTTGTGCATGGCGAGCGCGGAGGCGAGCACGCCGGAATGGCTGTAGGGAATGCCGAGGACTTCGAGGACCCCCTGCAGCGTGCCGTCTTCGCCGGGCCGGCCGTGCAGCACATTGAGCGCGGCGTCCGGCTTGAGCGCGCCGAGCACGGTCGCGACATCGCGCCCGGCGTCAATCGGCGTGACCCGGTAGCCGATGCGCTCCAACGCCGCGGCGCAGGCCTTGCCCGAGCGCAGCGAAATCTCCCGCTCGGCCGACCAGCCTCCCATCAGAACCGCGACGTGCTTGGCCATCATTCGGCAGGTTCGCTGAGTCGGTTCCGCTGATTCGCCGGACCAGCAATAGAATCGACAATTGTGAAAAGGTCGAGGGCTCAGCCCGGCGTCGAGGCATCCGACCGGCTTGCGCCCGCGCAGCGCGCGGCCCGGAACGGGAAGCCGTCGTAGAGCCAGGCGAGGCAGCGCTGCATGTGCGCCTCATCCCATTCGGCCGCGGTGCGGTTGCGCACCTCGCGGGCGATGCCCTCGACGTGGAAGAATTCCCAGATCGCGCGCGACTCGAGCGTCACCCGCGCGGTGCGGATGAGCCGGGCCGCCTGGTATTGGCGGAACGCCGCGCCGAAGTCACCCTCGACAGCCGCGATCTCCTCGGCCAGACACAATCCGTCTTCGATCGCCATGCACGCGCCCTGCGCCAGCGACTGCAGCGTCGGATGCGCGGCATCGCCGAGGAGCGCGACGCGCCCGCGACTCCAATGGCGGATCGGATCGCGGTCGGCGATCGCCCAGCGGCGCTCGACGTCCATCATCGCCGACAGCGCCTGCATCGTCGGGTGGGCCGCGCGGTAAGTCTTCTCCAGCTCGGCGCGATAGGCGGCGGCGTCGAGCTTGTCGGCGAAAGTCACGGTGCGAAACACCGCCACGATGTTGAACATCGCGCCGTGACGCAGCGGATAATGCACGACGTGATAGCCAGGCCCGCCCCAGAGCACGACGACGTCGCGCCGCGCGCCGTCTGGGACCTCCGCCATCGGCACGATGGTGCGATGCGCGACATAGCCGGCGAGCCGCGGCGCGGCCTCGTTGACGAGCTGGGCGCGGATGCGCGATCCCAGGCCGTCGGCGCCGATCAGCGCCGCCCCCGCAAAGCTCCGTCCGTCCGCGGTGTTCGCCACGACGCAATCGCCCTCGTCCGCAAAGGCGGTGACCATGGCCTCGGGCACAAGCTCGATCGCGTCGGTACCCCGCGCCGCCTCGAGGAGGACGTTGTGCACGTCGATGCGGTGAATGATGATGTAGGGATGGGTGAAGCGGGCGCGGAATGACGGCCCGGTCGGGATCCGCGCCACCTCTTGGCCGTTGAGCGCATCGAGCATGAGCAAGGCCGGCGGAGAATCCGAGGCGGCCCGCACCGCTTCGCCGACGCCGAGGCGGTCGAAGACATGAAAGACGTTGGGGCCGAACTGGATGCCGTAACCGATGGCGCCGAACTCCGGCGCGCCTTCGAGCACGCGCGTGCGCCATCCACGCTGCGCCAGCGCCAGCGCCGCAGTCAGCCCGCCGAGCCCGCCGCCGACGATAAGGATCGGATCGTGCCGCGCCATGGCCTGAGCCTAGAGCGCAATCGCTTCTGATTGAAGCGATGGCCGCTCCAACTCGCCGGTCGGGCATGATCTTTTTCGATGGCCGCCGTGGCGCGCTATGCCGCGACGCCGATGCGCTTGATTTCCCATTCGAGCTCGACGCCGGAATTTTCCTCAACGCGCCGCCGTACGGTCTCGCCCAAGGTCTCGATGTCGGCGGCGGTGGCGTTGCCGAGATTGATCAGAAAATTGCAGTGCATCGGCGAGACCTGCGCGTCGCCGATGCGCAGGCCGCGGCAGCCGGCGGCGTCGATCAGCTGCCAAGCCTTGCGGCCGGGCGGATTCTTGAAGGTCGAGCCGCCGGTGCGGCTCTTGATCGGCTGGGTCGCCTCGCGCGACTCGGTGATCTTGTCCATTGCCGCGGCGATTGCCGCCGGATCGCCGCGCTCGCCGTGGAACACGGCCTGCGTGAAAATGAAATCTTCGGGCGCGCCGCAATGCCGATAGGCACAATGCATGTCGGCGTTGCGCAGCACGTGAACGCTACCGTGGCGATCGACCGCGCGGGCTTCGACGAGCACATCTTTGGTCTCGCGGCCATAGGCGCCGCCATTCATGCGCAGCGCGCCGCCGACCGCGCCGGGAATACCGCGCAGGAACTCGAGGCCGGCAATTCCCACCTCCTGCGCCGCGCGGGCCACCTTGACGTCCGGCACCGCGGCGCCGACGCGGACATCGACGCCCTCGATCGCGATATCGGCAAAGCCGCGGCCGAGCCGGACCACGACGCCCGGCACCCCGCCCTCGCGCACGATCAGGTTGGAGCCGAGCCCGATGACGGTCAGCGGAATTTCGCCGGGCAGATTGCCGAGGAGATAGGCGAGGTCTTGCTCGTCCTCCGGCATGAACAAGACCTGAGCGGGCCCGCCGACCCGAAACCAGGTCAGCTCGGCGAGCGACTGGTTCGCCAGGAGCCGGCCGCGCAGGGCCGGCATTCTTGCCTCCAAGTCGTGGACGATGTCGGGAAAGCTCATGCGCCGATCAGGCCACCGCGTCGAGCCAGGCTGATAGCACTTTGCTGCCGCGTTCGCGCGTCGCCGGCCCGAGCGCACGCGCCTCCTGGCGCAGCTTGCGCGGATCGATGCCGGCCTTGCCGAGCTCGACGGTGTGGCCGACGAGCCAGCTTTCGAACCGCGACGGCTCGGTCTCGACGTGAAACTGCAAAGCGAGTTGCGCGGGTGTGCGCGCAAAAGCCTGCACCGGACAATGCGGCGTCGAGGCCAGCGCTGCGCAACCCGCCGGCAGCTCGCAATTGTCGCCATGCCAGTGCAGCACCGGCGAGGAGCCGAGCGGCGCCAGCACCGAAGCCTGGCCGGCCGGCGTCAGCGTCAGCGGCGCATAGCCGATCTCCTTGACCGGCCCCGGCGCGACCTTGGCGCCGAGCGCCGCCGCCATCATCTGCGCGCCGAGACAGATGCCGAGGATCGATTTGCTGGCTTCGAGGCGCGCGGCAATCGCAGCGATTTCGGCTGCGATGAACGGATAGGTGTCGCCCTCGTAGACGCCGATCGGACCGCCCAGCACGATCACGAGATCGGGCGCGGTGAGCGTGTCGGCGTCGAACGGCTCGATGCCGGCGTCGCAATAGCGCAAATCATAGCCACGGGCTGCGACAAGCGGCCCGAGCAGGCCGAGATCCTCGAAGGCGACGTGGCGCACCGCAAGGCAGGTCTTGGTCATCCGGCGGCCAATTCCCCCGGCAGCGCATAGGCCCATTGCGTGATCGAGCCGGCGCCGAGGCAGACGACATAGTCGCCGGGCTGCGCCAGTCCCGCGACCAGCGCGGCGAGCTTCTCCGGGCTATCGAGCGCGATGACGTGGCGGTGGCCGTGGGTGCGCAGGCCCTGCACCAGCGCATCGCGGTCGGCGCCAGCGATCGGCGCTTCGCCGGCCGCATAGACATGCGCCACGATCGCCGCGTCGGCGTCGTTGAAGCAGGTGCAGAACTGCTCGAACAGGGCCGAAAGCCGGCTGTAGCGGTGCGGCTGCATCACCGCGATCACCTGGCCCTTGGTCGATTGGCGCGCCGCCTTGAGCACCGCGGCGATCTCGACCGGATGGTGGCCGTAGTCGTCGATGATGGTGACGCCGTTCCAGATGCCGGTGCGGGTAAAGCGCCGGCGCACGCCGCCGAAATTGGCGAGCGCCTTGCGGATCGCGTCGTCGCCGATGCCGAGCTCGCGCGCGACCGCGATCGCCGCGGCGGCGTCGAGCGCGTTGTGCACGCCCGGCATCGGCAGCGCGACGTTCTTGATCTCGTGCAAATAATGTCCGGCGCGGTCGCGGAACACGACCGTGAACAGCGAGGTGCCGCCGGCGTGCGAGACGTCGACGAGCCGAACGTCGGCCTGCGGGTTCTCGCCATAGCTGACGATGCGCCGGTCCTCCATGCGGCTGACGAGGCTCTGCACCACCGGATGATCGGTGCACATCACCGAAAAGCCGTAGAACGGCACATTCTCGACGAAGGCGCGGAACGCCTCCTGCACCGCTTCGAAGGTCTTGAAGTGATCGAGGTGCTCCGGATCGACATTGGTGACGACGGCGATGTCGGCGGGCAGGCGCAGGAAGGTGCCGTCGGATTCGTCGGCCTCGACCACCATCCAGTCGCCGCCGCCGAGCCGCGCATTGGTGCCGTAAGCGTTGATGATGCCGCCATTGATCACCGTCGGATCGAAGCCGCCGGCGTCGAGCAGCGCCGCCACCATCGAGGTGGTCGTGGTCTTGCCGTGGGTGCCGGCAATGGCGACGCAGCTTTTGAGCCGCATCAGCTCGGCCAGCATTTCGGCGCGGCGCACCACCGGCAGCCGCTGCGCCCGCGCCGCGGCAAGCTCGGGATTATCGGGCTTGATCGCCGAGGAGACGACGACGACGCGGGCGCCGGCGAGATACTCCGCCGCGTGCCCGATGGCGATCTTGACCCCCTTCTCGCGCAGCCGTTTGACGTTGGCGCTCTCGGACTGGTCGGAGCCTTGCACCGCGTAGCCGAGATTCAGCAGGACCTCGGCGATGCCGCT
>JASHXX010000081.1 GCA_030043335.1 Xanthobacteraceae bacterium | reverse complement strand
CCATCACCCTGGCGAAATTCGTATCCTCGGCGACGATCATGGTGGGCGGCGTCGGCACCTGGTTCTGGCCGAGAAGCTCCATCAGAAAGACCTTGTTGGTGCAGCGGATCATCGAGATCGGATCGTCGATGACCGGCATGCCCTCCTGCCAGGCGCGGCGGGCGAAGCGGTAGGTGTGATTGTCGATCGAGGTGGTTTCGCGGATGAGGAGGCCGTCGAACTCGGCAAGCTCGGCCAGTTGCCGCTTGGTGATCGGTTCGACGTCGACCGACAGCTTCTCGGCGATGCGGGCAAAATACTTGATCGAGGTCGAAGACGACGGCGCCATCTTCTCGTTCGGGTCGTAGAGCACCGCGAGATCGTATTTGGCGACGGTACGCGCCTTCGGATCGCGCCATTCGCGCTTGGTGTGATTGTGCAACGACTCGCGGAAGAACTCGGCTTCGCCGTTGGCAAGCCGGGTGAGGGCGCGCGGCCGGATGCGGTCGATCGACAGCCAGTCGCCCGGATCGATGGTGACTTCGAGCGCCGGGCAGCGGAACCAGTCGAACAGCAGCCGTCCGAACGATTCGAAGCGGTTGTCGCGGGCGATGCCGAAGCAGACCAAGAGCCGCAACTCGGCGTCGGGCTGGAAGTCGGCGCGCCGGGCGCAGCGGTTGAGCTCGTCCTCGAGTTCCGGCAGCGCGTGCTCGTAGAGCTTCTGCTCGCGCAGCTCAAGCATGGTCTCCACCGTCGGCACGACCCGATGGCCGCGCGCCTCGGCAAGGAGCGAGGCGTAATAGCCCTTGGACTGGTAGGCGTAGGAGCGCGCCAGGTTGACGAGCTTCGGCCGGCCCACCTCGAACAGGCGCGGCCGCGCCAGGTACTCGCTGGTGGTGATGACCTTGTGCGGGGTCTCGGCGTTGGGCAGGTCGCGAGGCTGGTCGACAAGGATGACCCAGCCGGTCATGGGCGGGTCCCTTTCCAGTGGAAATCAGGCTGCAGGCGTGGGCCGGATCGATAGCGGCCGATCATGCGGACGAGGTCAGGCACGGCACCGCGTGTCATATTCGGAAGAACAACGATTGGCGACGGCGAGGGCGGTAATGTCTACCATCAATGTCGATTCGTAGGCATGAGCAAGGCGCTCTTGGCGGCTCGGTGGCGGCGCCGCGGTTTCGCGCGGAGCGGCTTCTCGAAGCGCAGGGCATCGCCGTGGTCGTCATAATAGGCGCGGCGCCTGCCGAACAGCCGATAGCCCGATTTTTCGTAGCGCGCAATCGCCCGGGTATTGTGCTCGTGCACTTCGAGACGCATGGCCCGTCGCCGCCGGAGGCGCGCCGCCTCCTCCGCCGCGGCGAGGAGGCGCCGACCGATGCCGCGCTGCCCGGCATGCGGCGCGACCGCGATCGAATAGAGCCGGGCCAACGTCGAACGCGGCGGGTAAAGGACGAGCGCATAGCCGGCGAGCTTGTCGGCCGCTTCCGCCACGATCAGCGCGGCGTGCGGCGTTGCCAGGAAATGGCGAAAACTACGGCGCGACAGAATGTCGGTCGTGAACACCTTGCGTTCGAGCGCAACCAGCGCGTTAAGGTCGCGCGCGCGGCCGCGGCGCAGGACCATGGAGGACGGCGGCAGGCGCGCGTTTCTCACGACGCCCGGCCCTGTTCGATCCGCGCGATGATCCGCTCCAGCCGCTCCAGCCGGTCGGCTTCGCCCGGGGGCTTGTCCCAGCGCAGCCGGCTGATGCGCGGAAACCGCATGGCGAGGCCGGATTTGTGCCGGGTCGAGCGTTGCAGCCCTTCGAAGGCAACTTCCAGCACCAGGCCGTGATCCGGCTCGTGCACGACCTCGCGCACCGGGCCGAAGCGATCGGTGGTGTTGCGGCGGACGAAACGGTCGATCTGCAGGAGCTCCTCGTCGGTGAAGCCGAAATAGGCCTTGCCGACCGGGACGAGCTCGTCGCCGTCCTCGCCGCCGGTCCAGACGCCGAAGGTGTAGTCGGAATAGAACGAAGAGCGCTTGCCATGCCCGCGCTGCGCGTACATCAGCACCGTATCGATGACGAACGGCTCGCGCTTCCACTTCCACCACGGACCTTTGGGCCGGCCGGGAAGGTAGGGTGCGTCGCGGCGCTTGAGCATGACGCCTTCGACGGCCTCGGCGTCCTCGCCCGCGCCGGCAGCCGCCGGATTCTTTCGCGCGGCCGTGAGGTCGTCCCAGGTGGCGAAAGTGACCAGCGGCGAAAGGTCGACGCGCGGCTCGTTGAGCCGGGCCACAAACGCCTCGAGCCTGACGCGGCGCTCGGCAAACGGCAGCTCGCGCAGGTCTTCGTCGCCGTCTACCAGAAGATCATAGGCGCGCAGATGCGCCGGAAATTCGGCCATGAGCTTGGCGGTGACGGTTTTGCGGTTGAGCCGCTGCTGCAGCACATTGAAAGTCTGCACCCGGCGCTCGCGCATGATCAAGAGCTCGCCGTCGATCGCGCCGGAAAGCCGCAGCGCGTCGATGAGATCGGGAAAGCTCTTGGAGATGTCCTCGCCGGTGCGCGAATAAAGCCGCGCGATCGTCTCGCCGCCGCGCCGCGCCGCGACCGCCTGAACGCGGATGCCGTCCCATTTCCACTCCGCCATGAACGCCGCGGGATCGAGCCCGGTGAGATCGGCGTCCTCGAGCGCATGCGCCAGCATCGGCGGCCGGAACGGCGCCGGATCGCCGCTCGCGGGCTTTTCCGCGCGGCCTTCGAGCCAGGCGAACAGCGTGGCGTAAGGCGGCGCCAGGCCAGGCCACAGGAGCTCGATCTCCTGCGCGTCCTTGCCGCCGAGCGCGGCGACCGCGGCCTTGGCGAGCCGCGCCGAGACGCCGATGCGAAGGGCGCCGGTGACGAGCTTGATCAGCGCCCAGCGCCCGGTCTCGTCGAGCGCGTCGAGCCAGCGCGCAAGCTGCTGCGGCAGTTGCGCCTTGCCAAGCGTCGCGAGCGTTTCAATGACGGCGGTGAGCGACAATTCTCCGCCACCTGTCGCGGGGGAGGA
>JASHXX010000080.1 GCA_030043335.1 Xanthobacteraceae bacterium | reverse complement strand
GAACAGCCGGGAGACGTGGCATGCGGGCATCTCCCATTTCGACGGCGGCGATCGCACTTTGGGTCGTCGCAATGCCGGCCGCCGTCCAGGCCGAGCAGCCAAAGCGCCTGCCTCAAGTAGGAGTTTTCGTTCCGCCGCTACCCGCCGGCTACGATCCGGCGAACAATCCATTTTCGCAAGCCATGCTGGAAGGATTGAAGGCGCTTGGCTATGTCGAGGGCCGGAGCATTCATATCGAGCTTCGCGTCGCGACAAATCCGGAAGAAGCCGCCGCAATGGCTCGCGACCTCGTCGAACATAAGGTCGATGTCGTCGTCGCCGTGGGGCCACAACTGATTGAAGTCGCCAAGCGCGCGACCGACAGCATCCCGATCGTCATCTTAGCCTGCGATCGCGCCGACAGGCTGGTCGCCACGATCGCCCGGCCTGGGGGAAACATCACCGGAATGGCCTGCATCTCGTCGGACATCTCGGCCAAGCGGCTGCAGCTGCTGCATGAGATCGTACCGCGGCTGTCCCGCGTCGCGGTGCTCTTCAACGGCGAGGCGCCCGGCAAGGTGGAGGAATTGCGGGATATCGCGGCTGCGGCGAAAACATTGGAGATCGAAATACAGCCCGCAGACGTGCGGAATGGGTCAGGGTTTACGGCCGCGTTTGCCGCGATCAAGGGCCGCGACCCCCAGGCGCTCATTGCGCTCGCCGATCCTCTGATCTTCGAGCACATCAAGGAGATCGCCGCGTTCGCCGCGGAACAGCGGCTGCCGTCGACTTACGGGTTCAGAGAATTCTGCGATGTCGGCGGACTGCTGTGCTATGGCTCGAACCTTCAGGCTCAATTTGGCCGCTTCGGCTATTTCATCGACAAGATATTGAAAGGCACCAAGGCCGGCGACATTCCCGTCGAGGAGCCGGCCGCGCTGGAGCTGATCGTCAACGCTAAGGTGGCCAAATCGCTCGACATCACGCTGCCGACGTCGATCCTGATCAGCGCGCACGAGTTGATCGAATAGCGTCGCGGGGGCGAGACGGAGGTCGCGATGTTGCACGGAAGCTGCCTCTGCCGGGGCATCCGCTACGAGATCAATGGCGAGCTTGCCGATGCGCTCAATTGCCATTGCTCGATGTGCCGCAAAGCTCCTGGCTCAGCTTTCGCAGCCGGGCGCGGGTCCGCGCCGCCGATTTTCGTCTGCTGAGCGGCGAGGAGCTCCTGACCTTCTATGAATCCTCGCCGGGCACCCATCGCGGCTTTTGCCGGGTTTGCGGCTCGCCGATCGTCAGCAAATTCGACGCCTATCCGTCGGTTCTCGGCCTGCCGCTCGGCGCCCTCGATGACGACCCGGGCGTGCGTCCGCAGCTCCACGTCTATGTCGCCTCCAAGGCGCCCTGGTTCACCATCACCGACGACCTGCCGCAATTCGCCGAGAGGCCGGCGCTGCCGCGCCCGACCGGTCTGCGGCCAAGCCGCCGAAATCGTCGGGATAACCGCGAAAAGAAGGGTGAAATCGCACCTGGCCGGCACTCGAGCGCGATCGCTTCTTGTGGAAGCGATCGTCGCTCTAACTCTTTAGTGGAGCGTGATCTTTTCGGAAAACCGGCTACCACTTTTCCGGATCATGCACTAAATCTCAGCCGTGATCCGCAACGAGCCCCCCGTCACGCCGGAACTGATCGCCGAACACGGGCTCAAGCCGGACGAGTACGAGCGTATCGTAAAGCTCATCGGCCGCGCCCCAAGCTTCACCGAGCTCGGTATTTTCTCGGCGATGTGGAACGAGCATTGCTCGTACAAATCCTCGAAGATCCATCTGCGCACGCTGCCGACCAAGGCGCCCTGGGTGATTCAGGGGCCGGGCGAGAACGCCGGTGTCATCGATATCGGTGACGGGCTCGCGGCGGTGTTCAAGATGGAGAGCCACAACCACCCGAGCTACATCGAGCCCTATCAGGGCGCGGCGACCGGCGTCGGCGGCATCCTGCGCGACGTGTTCACCATGGGGGCGCGGCCAATCGCCTGCCTCAACGCGCTCTCCTTCGGCGATCCGAAGCATCCGAAGACGCGCCACCTCGTCGCCGGCGTCGTCGCCGGCATCGGCGGCTACGGCAATTCGTTCGGCGTGCCCACCGTCGGCGGCGAGGTCCGCTTCCACCGCCGCTATGACGGCAATTGCCTGGTCAACGCCATGGCCGTCGGCATCGCCGCGAAGGACAAGATCTTCTATTCCGCCGCCTCCGGCGTCGGCATGCCGATTGTCTATCTCGGCTCGAAAACCGGCCGCGACGGCATCCACGGTGCCACCATGGCTTCCGCCGAGTTCGGCGCCGATGCCGAGGAAAAGCGCCCGACCGTGCAGGTCGGCGATCCGTTCTCGGAAAAGCTCCTGCTCGAAGCCTGCCTCGAAATCATGGCCAAGGGCTGCGTCATCGCCATTCAGGACATGGGCGCCGCCGGTCTCACCTGCTCGGCGGTGGAGATGGGAGCGAAGGGCGATCTCGGCGTCACGCTCGATCTCGACAAGGTGCCGTGTCGCGAGACCGGCATGAGCGCCTACGAGATGATGCTGTCGGAAAGCCAGGAGCGCATGCTCATGGTGCTCAAGCCCGAGAAGGAGAAGGAAGCCGAGGCCGTGTTCCGCAAATGGGGCCTCGACTTTGCCGTCGTCGGCGAGACCACGCCAGCGAGGCGTTTCCTGGTGCGGTACGGCGGCGCCGTGATGGCCGATCTGCCGATCAAGGAATTGGGCGACGAGGCGCCGGTCTATGACCGGCCGTTCGCTGCGAGCCCGAAGCAGCCCATCATTGACATGGCTTCGGTCAGGCCGTCGACGGGACTCGCCGATGCGCTGCAAACACTGATCGACTCGCCCGACCTCTGCTCCAAGCGCTGGGTATTCCAGCAATACGACCACGTCATTCTCGGCAACACCGTGCAGCGGCCTGGCGGCGACGCCGCCGTGGTGCGCGTCAACGAGGGCCCCAAGGCGCTGGCGCTGACTTCCGACGTCACGCCGCGCTACTGCGAAGCTGATCCGTATGAAGGCGGCAAGCAGGCGGTGGCGGAAGCCTGGCGCAATCTCACAGCGGTCGGCGCGCGCCCGCTCGCGCTCACCGACAACCTCAATTTCGGCAATCCGGAGCGGCCGGAGATCATGGGCCAACTGGTCGGCTGCATCCGCGGCATCGGCGAGGCGGCGCGCGTGCTCGATTTCCCGATCGTTTCCGGCAATGTGTCGCTCTACAACGAGACCAACGGCCAGGCGATCCTGCCGACCCCGACGATCGGCGGCGTCGGCCTCCTCGACGATTTCACCAGATCGATGACGCTCGCCTTCAAAGACGAGGGCGAGGCGATCCTGCTGATCGGCGCAACGTGCGGCTGGCTCGGCCAGTCGCTCTATCTGCGCGAAATTTGCGGCCGGGAGGAAGGCGCGCCGCCGCCGGTCGATCTCGCCGTCGAACGCCGTAACGGCGAATTTATCCGCAAGCTCATCCACGACGGCATGGCGAGCGCCGTGCACGATGTTTCCGACGGCGGCGTTCTGGTCGCGCTCGCCGAGATGGCGATCGCCTCGCGGATCGGCGCGGTGCTTGAGGCGCCAGCCGGCGTTTCCGCGCACGGTTTCTGGTTCGGCGAAGACCAGGCCCGTTATCTGGTCACGGCGCCTGCCGATGCCGCCGATGCGATTCAACGCCGCGCTGAACGGGCCGGCATTCCGCTTTACCGGATCGGTGCTACCGGCGGCTCCGTCCTTGCCCTTGCCGGCGAGCGGCCGCTGCGCGTCGAGGATCTGCGCGGACGCTTCGAGGACTGGCTGCCGTCCTACATGGCGGGAAGGGTGTGACCGGGGCGCACATTGACGCTCGGGCCCGCGCGGCCCATTCTAGCGCGCTTGCTAGCCGACTCGGCGCCGGGGCAATGACAAAGGGTTAAGACGCGCCATGGCGATGGCGGCGAACGACATCGAGCGGCTCATCCGGGCGCGCATTCCTGATGCCGAGGTGACGATCCGCGATCTCGCCGGCGACGGCGATCACTACGCGGCGACTGTCATTGCCGAATCGTTTCGCGGCAAATCGCGGGTGCAGCAGCACCAGATCGTCTACGAGGCCCTCAAGACCGAAATGGGCGACAAGCTCCATGCTTTGGCGCTGCAGACCGGCATCCCTGAACGTTAGGGCGGGACAGTATGGCGGGCATTCAGCCCTGCTTCACGACCCGCTGCCCGTGGAATTCTGTGCTCCCGGCCCGCCCCAACGGCGATTGATCTTTTTCTGCCAAAATCGGGCGGTCAGGGATGACGCGCCGGCATAGGCTTTGCCGGCGCTTTGCGCTACATATATTGTCACCAAGCGGATGAATCGGCGCAGACAGCGCCGGAAGCCAAGGAAGATAGCGATGTCCGTCGAACGGTTCATTGACAATGAAGTCAAAGGCAACGACGTCGTGCTGTTCATGAAAGGCACGCCGCAATTTCCGATGTGTGGGTTCTCGGGACAGACGGTGCAGATTCTCGACTACCTGGGCGTGCAATATAAAGGGCTCAACGTTCTCGAGAACGACGAGCTGCGCCAGGGGATCAAGGCCTATTCGAACTGGCCGACCATCCCGCAGCTCTACGTCAAGGGCGAGTTCGTCGGCGGCTGCGATATCGTGCGCGAGATGTTCCAGGCCGGCGAGCTGCAATCGCTCTTCAAGGAGAAGGGCATTGCGGTGAAGGAGAGCGCTCAGGTCTGACGTTCACCGGTCCACTTCAGCCCGCCCTATGTAGGGAACCCATACAATCTATTGCTTCGTTTGGTGATTCTACCTTTTGATTGGGTTCGACCAATCGGGAGGTTCTGATGACGCAGCTGTTTTGGCGATCCAACGAAGCGTGGGCCGCGATTGATCCACATCTGCCGCGCGGCAAGCCCGGTAAGCCTCGCG
>JASHXX010000010.1 GCA_030043335.1 Xanthobacteraceae bacterium | reverse complement strand
GGACGAAGCGGTCGCGATTGAACCAGTGCGGATCCTGCGGGTTGACGCGCAGATGACGCGTCCAGAGCGCGTAAGCTTGGCCCGCCGCTCCCAGGGGTAACCCGGGGTGACCTGATTTGGCTTTGTCGACGGAATCGACGCTCAAAAATCGTATGGCATTGATGCGCTGCTCGTCAGCGGGCGTGTTTGGCACGGAGACTCCTATCTGTTTCCCTGCGCGACAACCGATATCAGTGCTATCAAAAGCAAAAGGACCTGCCAGTTAAAGATCGATTTTGCCAAAAACGATGTCAAGACTCGATCTGTCCCCGCCACATCTCCGAGGTGGCGGAATAGCCGTGCGAAGGCAGAATACGGGACCAGTGTCGTGCACCTCATAATAGATATTGACGCCGTTGCGGTTTAACTTTGCCATCGGCTCTCGGTTCCATCGTCGCAGAGAAAATGGCGGCCGAGATGCAGCCGAAAAAGCTTTTCCATCGTTCCCGTACCGAGTGATCACAACCGCAGAGCTACGCCATGCCTTACAAGGTTCAAGTCGGCCCCCGACAGATCTCCATTCATCACGGACAAACCGTGCTGGTCTCCGAACCGTCCGGCGAGATCGACTGGCCCAGCGAAAAGGGACTCTATTTTCTCGATACCCGAGTCATTAGCAGCTGGAGGATCTACGCCAATGGTGAACCGTGGGAACTGCTCAACGGCGGCGCCATCAGTTACTACGCGTCGCGCATTTACCTCACCAATCGAAGAATACCCACCGCGGACGGTCCGATCCCGCCGCGCACGCTCGGCCTTGTGATCAGCCGTTTGATCAGCGGCGGCATTCACGAGGATCTTGACGTTACGAACAACGGCGTGCAACAAGTTCGTTTTCAGCTCGAGATCGCGCTCCGCTGCGACTTCGCCGATATTTTTGAGGTGAAGTCCGACAATATCGTGCGCCGCGGACGGATCACCACGGTGTGGTCGCAGCCGAAACAGCGGCTGCGAACTAGCTATCGCAACGGTGACTTCATGCGTGCCGTGACGGTCGGGCCCGCAGGCGGTCAACCGGCGGCGACCTATGCCAACGGCCGACTCAGCTTCGAGATCAAGCTTGCGCCTGGGGCAACCTGGCATTGTTGCCTGCTCTACACGCTGCAGGATGGCGAGCGGCTATTCCCGCCGTTGCGCGAGTGTGCCGATCAATACGGAAAGACGCACCATGCCGAAACGATGTCGGATTGGCTGCGCTCGGTGCTGAAGATCCGCACTAGCAACGAAGAGTTCTACCGGCTCTACCGGCAGGCACTTGACGATATGGCAGCGCTGCGGCTGCCGATCGCCGGCACCGATCAGAAGGTGTTTCTGCCGGCCGCCGGACTGCCGTGGTTTATGGCTCCTTTCGGCCGGGACAGCCTTATCGTCTCGCTACAGAATATTTTGATCTATCCTGATTTCGCCCGCGGCAGTCTCGACATTCTGGGCGCGCTGCAGGCGAAGACGGTGGACGACTATCGCGACGCCGAGCCGGGCAAGATTCTCCATGAGGTGCGCTATGGTGAGCTCGCCCACTTCAAATTGATCCCGCACACGCCCTATTACGGCACAGCCGACGCCACCCCGCTCTATCTAATCACCCTCCACGCCGCCTGGCAGGCGACCGGCGACGACGCGTTGTTGGAGCGGCATCTTGAGACTGCGGAGGGATGCCTATCATGGATAGACGACTACGGCGATCGCGACGGCGATGGATTTCAGGAGTACCAGACGCGCTCGCCAGCCGGCTATGCAAACATGGGTTGGAAGGATTCGGGCGACAGCATCGTCTACTCCGATGGATCGCTGGTCAGAGGCCCGAAGGCGCTCTGCGAATTGCAGGGCTATGTTTATGATGCCTGGCTACGTATGGCCGAGGTCTTCGAAGCGCTCGGCAAAAAGAGCCGTGCGGACCAATTGCGCGCCAAGGCGACGGCGCTGTTCGAACGGTTCAACGAAGCTTTCTGGGATGAGGAGTTGGGCTTTTACGCCCTTGCACTGGACGGCGACAAGAAAAAGGTCCTCACAGTAGCTTCCAACGCGGGCCACTGTTTGTGGTCCGGCATCGTGCCGCGGGAGCGTGCCGCGAAGGTCGTGAAGCGCTTGATGGCGTCGGATATGTGGAGTGGCTGGGGCATTCGCACGCTCTCCGCCAGACATCCGGCGTTCAATCCATACAACTATCAGACGGGAGCGGTCTGGCCGCATGACAACGCCATCATTGCGCTCGGCTTCAAACGCTATGGCTTCGGCGCGGAAGCGGCAAGGATTGCACGCGATATAAGCGACGCGGCGAGCCACTTTTTGTCCAACCAGCTCCCGGAGCTCTACACCACGATTGAGCGCAACGAAAAAAGCTTTCCGATCCAATATCTTGGCGCCAATGTGCCGCAGGCTTGGGCGGCCGGCTCGGTGTTTGCGCTGCTGCAAGCGATCTTGGGATTCGCACCCGACGCGCCGCACAAAAAGCTGCATGTGGATCCGGAGTTGCCAGAATGGCTTCCCGACCTGACCGTGCAAGACCTCCGGCTCGGTAAACATCGCTTCGATATTCGC
>JASHXX010000079.1 GCA_030043335.1 Xanthobacteraceae bacterium | reverse complement strand
TTGATAGACGCCGGCCTGATAGGCGCCAAGGGCGCCGCCGCCCTGCAGCACCAGGGCGATGGTCTCAAAAGGCGGCCGCGGCCGCGCTTGTCGGACGGAGATCTCGATCTCGTGAGTCATGACTGCCGCCGCAGCAATGCAAACGCGAAGCTGCGGCCCATGTTGCGTCGGGCCATCAGGTGAATCCACAGCATTGCGTAGGGCTCGAGCAGCCGGGCTATTGCGAGCTCGCCGGCGTCGATCGCGTCGAAGCCAAGTGCCGAGACGAGGTCGAGCACCACCTTCTTGCCAGCGGCGTCGTCGCCGGCAACGAACATCACCGGCTTGCCTGCGGCGAAGGTGGGGTTGGCCATGACCTCGAAGCCGACCTGGTTCATCGCCTTGAAGACCCGCGCCCGCGGTGCGAGCCTTGCCACCTCCTCGGCGCCCGAGGTGGTGTGTCCGACGGCCAGCGTGAAATTGGCGCCGATCGGATTGGTGACGTCGATCAGAATCTTGCCTGAGAGGTCGCCGGCCGAGGCGATCGCGGCGGCGTTCGCCGCATAGGGCGTCGCCAGCACCACCACGTCCGCGTCCTCGGCGGCGTCGGATACGCCGGCGAGCCGGGCATCGCCCTTGATCTTGCCGACCAGTGCTTTGGCATCGGCGTCGGCGGGATCGCGCACACCGAAGCAGACGGAATGGCCGAGCTCGGCCCAGCGCCGCCCCAGCGTGCCGCCGACCGAACCGGTTCCAATCACCGCAATTTTCATGAATGCCTCCGCATTGGACTTACTGATCGAGATGAAAGCGCAAGCGCGGCGGCGACATTCCCGCCGCCGATGATGCCGATCTTCATGGGCATGGTTCCTTGATTGCGTTTCGGGCGAAGACGGCGATTGAGGCTGCCGGTTGCATAACCATTCGCAAGTTCTCGAAGCGACTCAAATATCGGTAAGGCCGATCGAAGTCATGCTCAATGATGTTCGCCGAGCGACAATGATGGACGCCGTCTGTTAGCTCTATCGGTGTGAGGACGACGAAATTGAATGGGGTTTCCCGCTCGCAGTCTGCCGCCGAACGCGGTGATTTCAACGCACTACTTGGTAAGCGCCGGGGGAATATTGTCATGATTGATTGAACGTTGAGGACTGCCATGGCCAACAAGCTGCCGAAATCGTTTCATTGTTCGACGGAATTCACGCTGGCCGTGCTTGGCGGCAAATGGAAGACCGTCATACTCTGTTATATGACACAGCGCCCTTGCCGGTATTCGGAGCTGCGCCGGCTGATGCCGATGGTCAGCGACAAAGTCCTGACCGGACGCTTGCGCGATTTGTTGTCGGCGGGGCTGATCAGCCATCGGCACGGTGGCGGCCGCGCCTCACCGGGAGCCTACAGCCTGGCGGCGAAGGGCCGCTCGCTGAGCAACGTCTTGCACCAGCGTTATCAATGGGGTCACGACAACGCTGGAAAATTTCACGTCGAGGTCGGCGAGCCGCTCAAGGCATTCGAGCGGGACAAGCCCCGAGCCTGAACCTCAGCGGCGCGCCAATCGAAATCTTTACGATTTCTGTTGCAGGTCGATGACAGCCGCTCCGCGACGGCGGCTCGCCGCCACGCTGCGTCCGGTGCGGCGAGCGCGGCTGCTCAGCGGCTATAGGTCCAGTGCAGTTCAGCTTTCGCCTTGCCGTGGAAATGCAGATTAGAGCCGATCACCGCGGCCGAGGCTTTGCTGTTCGCGCCCTCGATTTTGTCGGCGTCCACGGCATACACCGTCAATACGTAGTGATGCGGTTTGTCACCCGGCGGCGGGCAAGGACCGCCATAGCCGTCAAAGCCGAAATCGTTGCGGATCTGGATCGTGCCCTTGGGCATCAATTTCTTCTTCACGTCGCCGGCGTCCTTCGGGATCGAGGTGGTTGAAACCGGGATGTCGATCGCGACCCAATGCCAAAAGCCGCTGCCGGTCGGCGCATCCGGGTCGTAGACGGTGATGGCGAAGCTCTTGGCGTCGCTCGGCGCTCCGCTCCAGCTCAAAGATGGCGAGATATTGCTGCCTTTGCAGCCGAACACGTTCGCCACCTGCTCATTTTTTGCGATTGACCCGTCGGTGATTTCCGCGCTGGTCACCGTCATGTTTTGCGCCAATGCCGCCGTGGCGCCGAACACGCCGCAGGCGAGTGCGACCGACCCTAGTGCCGGCTTGTACATCCGTTTCCTCCCCTGGTGTGGAGGGTTTCGGCCTCCCGCGATCTCGCCCCGGAAAAAATTACCATGGCGGCGGAAAGCTTGTCTCCGGGCGACGCCCGTCTGCGGCAATCCGCGCCTGCGGGAGACTGTGTTATCGTTTCGGCCCAAGGAACGGCCCCCGGATTAAGAACGCGGCGGACCGGATCGGAGG
Source organism: Xanthobacteraceae bacterium (assembly GCA_030043335.1). Lineage (GTDB taxonomy): Bacteria > Pseudomonadota > Alphaproteobacteria > Rhizobiales > Xanthobacteraceae > BOG-931. The sequence continues at coordinate 4,887 of JASHXX010000079.1, read as the reverse complement.
AGACCGCATGCGCCTGACCTATTTTGCGCTCATGCCGTGGCGCTATCTGCCCGGAGATTTTCGCGAAAAGCATCGCTCGGTGTGGGTCGACATCGACCGTCGCCTCTATGATCCGATCAAGGGCCACGCACTCTACAACGAGTATCTGGACCTCCTCGAGCACGCCGAGACGCTCGGCTTTGACGGGCTCGGCTGCAACGAGCATCACCAGAACGCCTACGGCCTGATGCCCTCGCCCAACCTGATCGCGGCGGCGCTGGCGCGGCGGACCTCGCGCGCCGCGCTGGTCGTGCTCGGCAACTCGATCGCGCTCTACAATCCGCCGACCCGCGTCGCCGAGGAGTTCGCCATGCTCGACAACATTTCCGGCGGGCGCCTGGTCGCCGGCTTTCCGGTCGGCACCTCGATGGACACCAACTACACCTACGGGCAGATACCGGCGCTCACCCGCGAGAAATATGCCGAGGCGCATGAGCTGATCATGCGCGCCTGGCGCGAGGACGAGCCGTTCGCCTTCAATGGCCGCTACACCAAGCTGCGTTACGTCAACGTCTGGCCGAAGCCGCTGCAGCAGCCGCATCCGCCGATCCATATCCCCGGCGGCGGCTCGGTCGAGACCTACGATTTCTGCATCAAGAATACTTATTGCTACTCGTATCTGAGCTACTACGGCTACGTGCGCGCCAAGGCGCTGATGAAGGCCTATTGGGAGCGCGTCGCAGAGCTGGGTGCCGACGAATCGCCCTATCGCGCCGGCTTCGCCCAGGTGGTTTGCGTCGGCGAAACCGACGCGGAGGCGGAACGGCTCTACGCCGAGCACGTCAACTATTTCTACAATCGCTGCCTACACATCCATCCGGGCTTTGCCGATGCTCCGGGCTATCGCACCATCAAGACCATCAAGATGGGCGCGCTGGCGCAGTACGGCCGCCGCCCGAAATGGGAAACCCTGAGCTGGAAGAATTTGCTCGACGACGCCTTCGTCATCGCCGGCAGTCCGGTGACGGTGCGCGACCAGCTCAACGAGCTGATCAAGACCTTGCGAGTCGGCAATCTGTATTTGCTGTTGCACATCGGCGATATGCCGGCGGACAAGGCGATGCATTCGGCGCGACTGTTCGCGGAAAAAGTCATGCCGGCGCTGCGCGAGCACTGGCCCGAATACGGCGACGACGGCCGGTTCTGGTGCCATCCGCTCCAGCAACGCGTCCGGCCGGCGCCGCTCGCCGCGGCCCGGGGTGCCGCATGATCAAGCTGCGGACCATCGACACCCATCAGGTGCCGGTGCAGGTGTTCGAAGGCGGCGAGGGCGAAAACGTCGTCGTGCTGCACGATGCCGGCGGCTTCACCGCCGAGCATCCGTTTTTGCTGGCGCTGGCTCGGCATTATCGGGTGCACGCGCCGCTGCTGCCGGGCTACGGCGACTCCGTGGAAGCGCCGAACATTCGCGACATGCTGGACGTCACGCTGCACAGCTTCGACGTCATCGAGGCTCTCGGCCTCAACCGGCCGCTGCTGATCGGCTGCTCGCTGGGCGGCATGATCGCCGCGGAAATGGCGGCGATCGCGCCGAACGACGTCGAGCGCCTCGTCCTGATCGACCCCGCCGGCCTATGGCTCGACGCCTACCCGGTGCCGGACGTGTTCGTGCTCCTGCCGCATGAGGTGCCTGCGGTGCTGTTTCACGACGTGGAGAAAGGCGCGAAGATTCTGACCCGCGGCGGCGACATCGATGATCCGGATTTTCTCATCCCTTATCTGATCAATTACGCGCGGACCTTCGGCATGGTGGGAAAATTCCTGTTCCCGATTCCCGATCGCGGGCTCAAAGACCGCCTCTACCGGATCAAGGCGCGCACCCGGCTGATCTGGGGCGCAAGCGACAGGATGTTTCCGCTGCCTTACGCCAGCGCGTTCAAAGCCGGCATCCGCAACGCCGATCTCATCGTTATTCCCGAGGCCGGGCACCTGCCGCAGCTTGAGCAGCCGGCGGCGACCGTTCGCGCGATCGTCGGGTTCTGAGGATCGCGGGCCGGCCGCCGTGCCGTGCGCGAGACCGCCGCGCGGCGCCGAAGCTCGCAACTATGCCCTGCTACTGGGTAGTCCAAGACGGGGCATCACCATTGACGGCCTTTAACATTGACGGCCTTTAACATTTTACCGGCTTTGCCATTCGGCCATTAGTAATAAATTGACCAGCATAGTGCCGCCAGCACCGGGCGATTGAGCCACCCGCCTTTGGCGCAGACATGTCATGGTCAACGGACCGGTCATGATTGAGGAACGCAGAGCCCTGCAGCGGACGCACGTCTCGCGCTGCGCCAAGATCATCGTGCGGTGCGACTTGCCAGTCATTGATTGCACCGTGCAGGACATTACTGGCGCCGGCGCCCGCCTTAAGCTGGCGGCGACCTCGGGCCTGCCGGAGAGATTCGATCTGACACTCGACGGTCGCACCCACCGTCATTGCCGCGTGGTCTGGCGCACCGCCGATACGTTCGGCGTCTCGTTCGAGCAAGACCGGCATGCGGCCTGAGCCCAAGCGTGATCCGGAAAAGGCTAGCACTCCGTCTTCTTTAGAAGATCGTGATCCGCTAAAAAAGTTCCGGCGCGCGGCGATCGAGCCTTCGGCATCCGCGATGACGTTCCGATTCCTCGTGAAATTTTCTTGAGAAACTCTCGCTGACAGCCGCGCCCCTTTCGTGTTCAAACAATCGACATCGGCGCCTTGATTGATTGCCGGCATTTCTCCTCGCTGTTAGCTTGCTGCCGACAACGCTGCAACTTCGGGGAGGACGCACCATGGACGGTCTCAAAACCTACCTGCCGCCGTTCGCACGTTTTCTGATGTCAAGCCTCTTCATCTGGGAAGGCATTCAGCAGTTGCGCAATCCCAGCGGCACCGCGCAGTATTTCGCCAGTGTTCACGTGCCGGTTCCCGACGTCGCTATTTGGCTCTCCATCGCCATTCACATTCTCGGCGGCCTCGCGGTTCTAGTTGGATATAAGACCCGGTGGGCCGCGGCATTGCTCGCCCTTCTCTGCCTCGGAACCGGGTTCGGCGTGCATCTGCCGGCCGGCGGCATCGACAATTTGATCCACTTCTACAAGAACCTGGTGATGGCGGGTGGCTTCCTTTACGTCGTCAGCTTCGGCGCCGGCGGCCTGAGCGTCGACAAGGAGACCGCGTAGGACGGCGCGCTAAAATTCCGCGACGGCGGCGATCAGGCGTTCGATGTCCTCAGGCCGCGACAGACGGTGATCGCCGTCCTTGACCAGCGTGAGAACGACGTCGTCGCTGGCGAGGCGCGAGACCAGCTCGACCGCATGCCGCCACGGCACGTCCGGGTCCTCGACCCCCTGCAGGATGCGCACCGGACATCCGGTTTCGATCATGCCGCCGAGAAGGAGGTGGTCGCGGCCTTCTTCGATCAGGCGCCGCGTCACCACGTAGGGCTCTGGCGAATAGGCCGAGGGCCGCGCCCAGAAGCCTTTGTCCGCAAGCTCGGCTTTGATCTCCGGGCTGAATCGTTTCCACATCAACTCCTCGGTGAAGTCGACCGCCGGAGCGACCAGCACCATGCCGGCGACCGTAGCCGCGGGCGGCTGCGGCCGTCGCCGAAGCGCGCGAGCCACGAGCAGGGCAAGCCAGCCGCCCATCGACGATCCGACCAGGATCTGCGGACCCCGGCAGCAGGCGTCGAACACCGCGAGGCTTTCCGCAAGCCAGCGGCCGATCGTGCCGTCGGTGAAGCTGCCGCCTGATTCGCCGTGGCCGGAATAGTCGAAGCGCACGCAGGCGCGCGCGGATTCTTCCGCCCATCGGGCCAGCGCTTCGGCTTTGGTGCCGCGCATGTCGGAGTTGTAGCCGGACAGCCAGAACAGGCCGGGCGTTGCGCCGCCTCGTGTGCGTATGGCAATGGCGCGCCGCTCGCTTCCCGCGCCAATTTCCACGAATTTCACGCTGTTATCGTTCATCTTTTCCCGTCAACCGGCGCCGTCCAGTTCAAGATGGATGAAACATAGATTGCGTCCGCGCGCCATAGACGCCGCGTCGACGTTGACTTAGAGCCAAAAACTCCCGATCTTCGCCTCGCCGTTTGGCGGCGCGGGCGATTGTCGGTGGCCCGGCTCGCTGGCGGCTCGTCGCCACGACCACAAGGAGAAAAGGACCATTCGTCGCCCGATTAGAACCGCGCAACCCGCCGCCAAGGAGGGTCCGCGCATCAACGAGGAGATCCGCGTTCGCGAGGTCCAGCTCATTGACAAAGACGGCGCCAACAAGGGCGTCACAGAAATTAACGCCGCATTGGCAATGGCCCAGGAGGCCGGGCTCGATCTGGTCGAGATCGCGCCCAATTCGGTCCCGCCGGTCTGCAAGATTCTCGATTACGGCAAATATAAATATCAGTCGCAGAAGAAGGCCGCCGAGGCGCGCAAGAAGCAGAAGGTGGTCGAGATCAAGGAGATCAAGCTGCGGCCGATGATCGATCACCACGATTACGACGTCAAAATGCGCTCGATGCAGCGTTTCTTCGAGGAAGGCGACAAGGTCAAGGTGACGCTGCGGTTCCGCGGCCGCGAAATGGCGCACCAGGAGCTTGGTTACAAGCTCCTCGACCGCGTCAAAGTCGACACCGCCAAGATCGCCAAGATCGAGCAGGAGCCGCGTTTCGAGGGCCGGCAAGTGGTGATGGTGCTGGCGCCGCGTTGAGCGGCGCCGCGGCAAGGACGACGGCTGCGGTGCCGCGCGGCGCCGCCAAGGATTGCATCCGACGGCGGTTTGGCTGGGGGTCGCAGCTAATTGCGAGAGGAGACGACCATGCCGACATTCATCTCCATGCTGAGCTGGACCGATCAGGGGATTCGCGCGGTCAAGGATGCGCC
>JASHXX010000078.1 GCA_030043335.1 Xanthobacteraceae bacterium | reverse complement strand
TTCCTGCCGCGCCAGAGCGTTGCGGCTCGACGGCTGCGGGCGTGTTCAAACCCCAAAATCGACGAAATCTATCAGCCGCAGGCGGAACGGCACAATACTGTGCTTGTGCCGCCTACCGGCCATGCTTGGCGCCAGCTTGTCGGGCCTCGCCAACTCCCTTATCTCACGATGGAACTCTTGTGGGATTGAGCGCGGCGATGAATTTGCACCAGCCTGCCCAGCGGCAGGCGAATAAATTGCCGGGGGACGACTTAGCGGCAGAGCGATTGGCGGTTGAGAAATTTGCCATCGGGCAGTCGTTGCCGCGCAGCGAGGACCCGATGCTGCTGCGCGGCGAAGGCCGCTACACCGACGACGTCAGCCTCCCCGGCCAAGCCTATGCGGTGATGGTGCGCAGCCGCAACGCGCACGGCAACATCCGGTCAATCGATACCGACGCCGCGCGCAAGATGCCGGGCGTGCTCGCGGTCCTTACCGCGGCCGATCTCAAGGCCTATGGCCCGCTCAAATGCATCATTCCGTTCAAAAATCGCGACGGCTCGCCGATGAGGAAGCCTTGGCGCGGGGCGCTCGCCAAGGACAAGGTGCGTTACGTCGGCGATCCGGTCGCTTGCGTCATCGCCGAGACGGTGCTCGCCGCCAAGGATGCGGCCGAAGCCGTCGCAATCGACATCGAGCCGCTCCCGGCCGCGATTACGGCGGAAGAAGCCGTCCGCGACGGCGCTCCCGTCATCTACGAAGACGTGCCGGGCAACGTCTGCCTCGACTATCATTTTGGTGATACTGACGCCGTCAACGCGGCATTCGCCAAGGCGGCTCATGTCACCCGATTAAACCTTCTCAACAGCCGCGTCGTCGTCAACGCGATGGAGCCGCGTGCGGTGCTTGCCGCTTATGACGGCGGTCGCTTCACCCTCTACAGCCCCTCGCAGGGGGTCTACGGCATGCGCGCCAATGTCGCCGAGGCGCTCGGCGTCACGCCCAAGGAGGTGCGCATTTTCACCGGCCATGTCGGCGGCTCGTTCGGCATGAAGGGCGCGGTTTTTCCAGAACACATCTGTTTGCTACATGCCGCGCGCGCACTCGGCCGGCCGGTGAGGTGGACTGACGAGCGCTCCGGCAGCTTCGTCTCCGACAGTCACGGCCGCGATCACACCGCCACCGGCGAGCTCGCGCTTGCCGCCGACGGCACCTTCCTCGCCGTGCGCATCGTGAGCCTGGCCAACATGGGCGCGTTCCTCTCCCCGGTGGCGCCGCTGATGGGCACGCTGAACATCGTCAAGAACGTGCAGGGCATGTACCGCACTCCGCTGATCGAAGTCTCGGCGAAGTGCGTCTTCACCAACACCACGCATGTCTCGGCCTACCGCGGCGCGGGTCGGCCCGAAGGCAACTACTTCATGGAGCGGCTGATCGACGCCGCGGCAGCCGATATCGGCATCAACCGCCTCGCGCTGCGCCGGCGCAACCAGATCCGAGCTAAAGACATCCCCTGCAAGACCGCCTCGGAGGTGACCTATGACAGCGGCGACTTCATCGCACTGACCAAACAAGCCTTCGAGCTCGCCGACGGCCACGGCTTTGCCCGCCGCAGGCAGGAAAGCCGCAAGCGCGGCAAGCTGCGCGGTCTCGGCATCGGCAACTTTCTCGAAGTCACCGCGCCGCCTTCAAAGGAGCTTGCCGATATCGCCTTCAATGCCGACGGCACGGTGACGATCGCCACCGGCACGCTCGACTTCGGCATGGGCCACGCCACGCCGTTCGCGCAGGTGTTGAGCGAGAAACTCGGCATTGCGGTCGAGAAAATCTCGATCCTGCAGGGCGACAGCGATCGGCTCGCCGTCGGCGGCGGCAGCGGCGGGTCGAAGTCGATCATGCACAGCGGCACCGCGATCCTCGAAGCCGCGGTCAAGATCATCGACAAGGGCAAGGAGATCGCGAGCCATGTGCTCGAGGCCGCGACCTCCGACATCGAGTTCACGCGCGGCCAATTCCGCATCGCCGGAACCGACCGCGCGATCTCGGTTCTCGACCTCGCGCAGAAACTGCGCGACGGTTTAAGGCTCCCGGCCGAAGCTCCGCAGTCGCTCGACGTGACGCATGTCAGCGACGGGCCCGGCGGCGCGACCTTCCCCAATGGCTGCCACATCGCCGAAATCGAAGTCGATCCCGACACCGGCGCGGTCGAGGTGGTCAAGTACACCTGCGTCAACGATTTCGGCACCGTGATCAATCCGATGATCGTCGCCGGCCAACTGCATGGCGGCGTCGTCCAGGGCATCGGCCAAGCGCTGATGGAGATGACGGTCTATGACGGCGACGGCCAGCTCCTGACCGGCTCGTTCATGGACTACGCCATGCCGCGAGCGGCCGACGTGCCCGGCTTCGTCCTTGCCGATCACCCGGTTGCGGCGACCACCAATCCGCTCGGCGTCAAGGGCTGCGGCGAAGCCGGCTGCGCCGGCGCGCTCGGCTCGGTGATGAACGCCGTCATCGACGCGCTTGGCGAGTGCGGCATCCGCCACCTCGACATGCCGCTGACGCCGTTTCGGATCTGGCAGGCGCTGCGCGAAGCGGCGCCACGCGACGTCGGACATCCCAGTCGATGACGCAAGCCATTTCCGTCCCGGCCCGCCGCTTCAGCGAATTCAAAGTCGTCGCGCCGGTTTGCGCGGCGCACTTCCTCAGTCATTATTACATGATCGCGCTGGCGCCGCTGTTCGCGTTCGTGCGGGCGGACTATGGCGTGAGCTACACCGATCTCGCCTTGGCGCTGACCGCCTTCAACGTCGTCTCCGCCCTGCTGCAGACCCCGGCCGGCTTTCTGGTTGACCGCTACGGTCCGCGCCTCGTGCTGATCGCCGGTGTCGCGGTCGGCGCGGTGTCGTTTGCGGTCATCGGATTGGTCCATTCATTCGTGGTTTTCATCGCCGCCTACGCGGCCGCCGGTCTCGGCAACACGGTCTATCACCCCGCCGACTATTCGCTGCTGTCGCATCACAGCGCCCCGGCGCGGCTCGGCCACATCTTCGCGTTCCACACCTTCGCGGGAATTCTTGGCGCCGCGGTCGCTCCGGCGACGCTGCTGGCGATCGCAAGCCGCTTCGGCTGGCGCGGGGCTTATGTCGGCGCCGCGCTTCTCGGCTTCGCGGTGCTGGCGATTCTTTTTGCACAGCGGCCGACGGCTGACACGCAACTGGCGGCAAAACGGCGCCGCGGCGCGCGCAGCGAGGACCCCTCAGCAGACGATGATGTCGGGTGGCGGCTCCTATTGTCGCCGGCGATCATCCTCAATCTCTGCTTCTTTATTCTTCTGTCGCTCATGGGCGGGCTCAACACCTTCCTGGTGGTCGCGCTCGGCGCGCTCTACGGCACCTCCGATGCGCTCGCCAATGTCGCACTGACCGGGTTGCTGACCATGAATGCGTTCGGCGTGCTCGCCGGCGGCGTGCTCGCCTCGCGCACCGAGCACCATGTCGCGGTC
>JASHXX010000077.1 GCA_030043335.1 Xanthobacteraceae bacterium | reverse complement strand
CGGGTCGACGGTGTAGCTCTCCTCCTCGATCCACTCGACATCGGGGCCGAAACGCATCCGCCCGGCGAGGTCGATGGTGACGTGAACGCCAAGCCCGCCGTCGACCGGCGTCGGATAGACGAGCCGCGAGAACGCCGGCCGCCCGGCAAAGCTGAAATAGTTGCCCTTGGCGAGCACGAGCCGCGGCACCTTGTCGGTGGGAAAGCCCTCGATGCGGCGGGCGAGCTTCTGCGCGCCGAGGCCGCCGGAATTGACCACAGCATCGAAGGCGATGCTGCCGGCGTCGCGGCCGCCGAATTCCACCTGCCAGCGCGAGGCGGCGAAATGCATGCGCTCGACCGGTGTCGCAAATGCGATCATGCCGCCGCGGTCGGCGAGCTCGCCCCAGAGCGCCCGCATCAAGCCGTGGCTGTCGACAATGCCGGATTCCGACGACAGCAATGCGCCAATGCAGGAGAGCTCGGCTTCGACCGCGCGCGCCGCATTGCCGCCGATCAGCTCCAAACCTTCGACGCCGTTCTGGCGCCCTTGCAGGAGCAGCGCTTCGACCTTGGCGAGTTCGGCGGCATTGGTCGCTACGATCAGCTTGCCGCATTTGTTGTAGGCGACGCCGTGGCTCGAGCAGAACTCGTAGAGCAGGCGGCGTCCGCGCGTCGAGTGGCGGGCGCGCAGCGAGCCGGTCGCGTAGTAGATGCCAGCATGGACCACCTCGCTGTTGCGTGACGAGACGCCGTTGCCGATGCCGCCGGTTGCTTCCGCGACCGTCACGTCGTGGCCGGCAAGCGCCGCCGCGCGTGCGACGGCAAGCCCGACCACGCCGGCGCCGACCACAAGAATCTGCATGGGTTCCCGCCTTTGTTGTCCTTATTCTAGAATATGATCGTCAAAGGGGACCTGTCATGGCTGATGCCGACGCAAGTGTCGTGCGCGTGTGTTCTCGCTCGGACGTGGCGCCGGGTACGGTGAAGGCCTTCGCGGTCGGCGGCGCGACGCTTGCGGTCTACAATCTCGACGGCAGCTTCTATGCGACCGACGACGAATGCACGCACGCCGCGGCGAGCCTGGCCGACGGCATGATCGACGGCGACGTGATCGAGTGCTGCATGCATATGGGCTCCTTCCACATCCCGACCGGGCGCGTAGTCGAGCCACCTTGCGAGATCCCGCTGCGCACCTATCAGGTCGTGCTCAAGGACGACGGCGTGTTCGTCGATCTCAAGCGCAATGCCGCGGGCGAGCCGCAATGATGCGGTGAGCGGCCGCTGCAATGCCGGACAAGATCGCCATTGTCGGCGGCGGTATCGGCGGGCTCGCCGCGGCGCTCGCGCTCCTTCGCCGCGGCATCGACGTCGACGTCTATGAACAGGCGCCGGAGCTGCGCGAACTCGGCGCCGGCGTGCAGATCAGCGCCAACGGTACCCGCGTCCTGCATGCGCTCGGCCTGAAGGATGCGCTCGAGCCCGTCCAGGTGCTGCCGGCCGGCAAGGCGATCCGGCTATGGAACAGCGGCCAAAGCTGGAAGCTGTTCGATCTCGGCATGGAATCGGTCGAGCGCTACGGCTTTCCCTACATCACCATTCATCGCGGCGACCTGCACGAGGTGATCGCTCGGGCGCTCATGCGGGAAAAGCCCGGCGCCGTTCACCTCGGCCACAAATGCGTCGGCCTCCGCCAAACGCCCGATCACGTCGTGCTCGAATTCGAGGCCGCGGCGCCGGTCAAAGCCGAGCTCGTCGTCGGCGCCGACGGCGTGCATTCGTTCGTGCGCGCGACCCTGTTCGGCGCCGCCCAGCCGCAATTCTGCGGGCTCACCGCCTGGCGCGGCGTCGTGCCGATGGAGCGGCTGCCGCCGTCGGTCTCGCGCAGCATCGGCACCAATTGGGTCGGTCCCGGCAGCCACGTCGTGCACTATCCGCTGCGCGCCGGAGCGCTCCTCAACTTCATCGGCATCGCCGAGCGCAGCGATTGGACCGGCGAAGGCTGGAATGTGCGCGGTACGGTCGAGGAGGTGCTCGACGATTTCCGCGGCTGGCACGCCGACGTGCAGGCGATCATCCGCAACGTCGAGGTGCCGTACAAATGGGCGCTGGCGCTGCGACCGACCATGACGGTGTGGAGCAAGGGCCGGTGCACGCTCCTCGGCGACGCCTGCCACCCGATGGTGCCGCTTCTTGCCCAGGGCGCGGTCATGGCGCTCGAAGACGGCTTTGTTCTGGCGCGCTGCCTGGAAAAATACCCGGGCGATCACGCGGCCGCGTTCGCGAGCTACGAGCGGGCGCGGCGCGATCGCGCCAACCGGGCGGTGACCGGCTCGGCGGAGATGATTGCGCGCTTCCACAACCGCGCGATGGCCGACGCCGATGCAGCGCAGGCCCACGTCGCGCACGAATGGCAGGAGGAGCGCATCAAGGACCGTTACGACTGGCTGTTCACTTACGACGCGACGGCGGTGGCAATCTGAAAACGTGGCGCTCAACGCTTGCCGATTCGGAACGTCATGACGTTACCGGTTCGGCTGCTGTCGGCCAGCGTGTCGCCGGTCTCCCTCACCAGGTTCGGAATGTCGATTCCGGCAAGCGGATCGGTGCACGCGACGATCAGAAGATCGCCTGGCTGCATGCCGGCCAGCGCCTTGCGCGTGCGCAGCGCGGTGAGGGGGCATTTGAGGCCGCGCAGGTCGAGGGTCTTTTCCGCCACGGTGCAAGGCTCGCCGGAACCGCAAATCATTTCTATCATGAGCGGCGATGGTCACGCCCGATGCCATGCCCATGCGCGTCGTCGGCCTTGCCGGCTGGAGCGGAGCCGGCAAGACAACCCTGATCACGCGGGTCATCCCGGTGCTGGTCCGGCGCGGCCTCAAGGTCGCGACCGTCAAGCACGCGCACCATGACTTCGACATCGACCAGCCGGGCAAGGATTCGTGGCTGCACCGCCAGGCCGGCGCG
>JASHXX010000076.1 GCA_030043335.1 Xanthobacteraceae bacterium | reverse complement strand
CGGCGGCAGCGCGTGGTAGGCGCGGAAGATGTAGGCCGAGCCGTCGACGAGAAAGACGTGATCGCCTTTCTTCACAGGCCTGGCGGCAGGATGAGCATGCGACTTTTGTGCGGCGGGCATGATGCGCCCTAATATAGGTCTTTCGGGCGATTGGCACGATGCAGTGGATAACTTCGGACCGCACATTCTCGCTTGTCACCCCCGGGCTTGACCCGGGGGTCGATGCGACGATGCCCCATGGATTGCCGGAGCTTCAGGCACAAAGACGGCGCTGCTGCGCGCCTTGTGTCCGGCAATGACGATGCAGGATTCCCCGCTCCCGATCGACCCGGCACTGCCGGAACTCGCCGCGGTGCTGCGCGCGAACAGCGCCACGGTGCTCGTCGCCCCACCCGGGGCCGGCAAGACCACGCGGGTGCCGCTCGTACTCGCCCGCGAGCCGTGGGCCGAAGGCCGCCGCATCCTCGTGCTCGAGCCGCGGCGGCTCGCGGCGCGCGCCGCGGCCGAGCGGATGGCGAAAACCCTTGGCGAGCAGGTGGGCGATACGGTCGGCCTGCGGGTGCGCTTTGGCTCCAAGGTCTCGCGAAGAACGCGCGTCGAGGTGATCACCGAGGGCGTGTTCACCCGGCTCATCCTGGGCGATCCCGCGCTCGGCAGCGTCGCCGCGGTATTGTTCGACGAATTCCACGAGCGCTCGCTCGACGCCGATCTCGGCCTCGCGCTCGCCCGCGACGCGCAGCAGGGACTGCGCGAGGATTTGCGGCTGCTGGTGATGTCGGCGACGATCGACGGCGCCCGCGTCGGGAAACTCCTGGGCGACGCGCCGGTCGTCGCCGCGCCGGGGCGCGCCTTCGCGGTCGAAACCCGCTATCTCGGCCGCGACGCGCAGCCGATCGAGCCGCAGGTCGCCGACGCCATTGTCCGCGCGACGCGCGCGGATGCCGGCTCGCTGCTGGCGTTTCTCCCCGGCGCCGCCGAAATCCGCCGCTGCGCGGGGCTGCTCGAAGGCCGGCTCGATTCCTCGATTGACGTCGCCGCCCTCTACGGCGCGCTTGCGAGCGACGAGCAGGACCGCGCCATCGCGCCGGCCCCGCCCGGCCGGCGCAAGATCGTGCTCGCGACCTCGATTGCCGAGACCTCGCTCACCATCGAGGGCGTGCGCATCGTCATCGACAGCGGGCTTTCCCGCGTGCCGCGCTACGAGCCCGATGTCGGGGTGACGCGGCTCGAGACGGTACGGGTCTCGCGTGCCGCCGCCGACCAGCGCCGCGGCCGCGCCGGCCGCACCGAGCCGGGCCTCTGCTATCGACTCTGGGACGAGCCGCAGACCGCAGCGCTCGAACCGTTCTCGCGCCCCGAGATTCTTTCCGCCGATCTTTCCAGCTTTGCCCTCGATCTTGCCGCCTGGGGCGCCGGCGCCGACAAGCTCGCCTTCCTCGATCCGCCGCCGCGGCCGGCGGTGGCTGAGGCGAAGTCGCTGCTGAGCGAGCTCGGCGCCATCGATGCCGACGGCCGCATCACCGAAGAAGGGCGAAAGCTCATCCGCTTGCCGCTGCCGCCGCGCCTCGCGCGCATGGTCGTCGATGCCGCGGCCCTTGGGGCCGCGCGCACCGCCGCCGAGATCGCCGCGCTCATCGGCGAACGGGGCCTCGGCGGCGATGATGCGGATTTGCGGGGGCGGCTCGACGCGTTCCGCCGCGACCGCTCGCCGCGCGCGCGTGAGGCGCGCGCGACGGCGCAGCGCTGGGCAGAGATCGCAGCCGACGCCCGGGCCGGCGGCGCCGATGACGTGTGCCTCGGCGCACTCCTCGCTCTCGCCTACCCCGAGCGCGTCGCCAAAAACCGCAGCGGCGCGCTGGGCGCGTTCCTGCTCGCGAATGGCCGCGGCGCACAGATCGATGCCGCCTCGCCGCTCGCGCGCGAGCCTTTTCTTGCCGTCGCCGAAGTAACCGGCAGCGCGGCGGCCAGCCGCATCCTGCTCGCCGCGCCGATCACGCTTGCCGAGATCGAGGCGCGCTTCGCCGACCGCATCGAAGCGCGCGAGGAGATCTCGTTTGATCCGACGAGTGCGAGCCTGCGCCTGCGCCGGCAGCGCCGGTTCGGCGCGCTTACGCTTGCCGAGCAGCCGATGCCGGCAACCGCGAACGAGACCGCGGCGTGCATGCTGGCCGAGGGGATGGCCCGGCTCGGGCTCGCGCGGCTGCCCTGGAGCAAGGCGCTGCGGCAATGGCGCGACCGGGTCACGTTCTTGCGCCGCGCCGAAGGCGACGAATGGCCCGACCTGTCCGACGCCGCGCTTGCGGCCGACCTCGACTGGCTGGCGTCGGCCTTTGCCGGCAAGACCTCGCTCGCCGAGCTTTCCGGCGACGAATTCGCCGCCGCGCTCAACGCCTGGCTTCCTTATTCTCTGCGGCGGCGGCTCGATGCCGAAGCGCCGACCCATTTCGCCGCGCCGACCGGCTCGCGCGTGCCGATCGACTACGAGGCCGAAGGCGGTCCGAGGATCGCGATCCGGGTGCAGGAGCTGTTCGGGCTCAACCGCCATCCGGCGATTGCCGGCGGCCGGATTCCGCTGGCGATCGAGCTCTTGTCGCCGGCGCAGCGGCCGGTCCAGATCACCCGCGACCTGCCCGGCTTCTGGCGCGGCAGCTATGCCGCGGTGTGCGCCGAGATGCGCGGACGCTATCCGAAGCATCCATGGCCCGATGATCCGCTCGCCGCTCGACCGACGCGGCGCGCGAAGCGAAGCGGCGAATAGCGAAACGGCGAAACCGCAGAACAAGGTGGAACCCGCATTCGCCATTCGCTATTCACTATTCGCCGCGTCCGCCCGAGGCCCCGATGTTTCCGAAACCAAAACCGCAGCTCAAGCCCAACACCTACGCCTACGAATCCGAGCCGATGGTCAAGGCGACCGGCTTTCGCGAATACGACGCGCGCTGGCTGTTCGGAGCCGAGATCAACCTGATGGGCGTCGAAGCGCTCGGGCTCGGCCTCGGCACGCTGATCGGCGAATTGGGCGTCAAGCCCGAGCTCGTCACCGGCCACGATTTCCGCTCCTATTCGGCCTCGATCAAAATGGCGCTGGTGAACGGCCTCCTCGCCGCCGGCTGCAAGGTCAGCGACATCGGTCTTGCGCTGACGCCGATGGCCTATTTCGCGCAGTTCGACCTCGATGTGCCTTGCGTCGCCATGGTGACAGCCTCGCACAACGACAATGGCTGGACCGGCGTGAAGATGGGCGCCAACCGCCCGCTCACCTTCGGTCCGGACGAGATGAGCCGGCTCAAGGACATCGTGCTCAACGGCCGCTTCAAGATGAAGGGCGGCGGCGCCTACGCCTTCGTCGAGAATTTCCCGGCGCACTACATCGCCGACCTGACCAAGCGGCCCAAGCTCAAGCGCCGGCTCAAGGTGGTGTGCGCCTGCGGCAACGGCACCGCCGGCGCGTTCGCGCCGCAGGTTCTGGAGGCGATCGGCTGCGAGGTGGTGCCGCTCGATTGCGAGCTCGACCACACCTTTCCGAAATACAATCCGAACACCGAAGACCTGAAAATGCTGCACGCGATGCGCGACGCGGTGCTGGCGCACCAGGCCGACGTCGCGCTCGGCTTCGACGGCGACGGCGACCGCTGCGGCGTGGTCGACAACGAAGGCGAAGAGATTTTTGCCGACAAGGTCGGCGTCATGCTGGCGCGCGATATCTCGGCGCAGCACAGGAACGCGCTGTTCGTCGCCGACGTGAAATCGACCGGCCTATTTGCGACCGACCCGGTGCTGCTCGCGAACGGCGCCCGCACCGACTACTGG
>JASHXX010000075.1 GCA_030043335.1 Xanthobacteraceae bacterium | reverse complement strand
CAACGCTAATAGCGTCGGCGCCCGAGATGAGGTCACTTTCGCGGCTCAATAGCTTGGCCCGTGCTCTCCCCTGTCAACGCTTCACGACCGCCCTCGCGAACGACCGCGCATGACTCGAGGTCGATGTGGTTCGCCACTCCTTCATCGTAAGGGACTTGCACCCTCTACTCTTTGCCGGTCTCCCGGCGCACTAGCGTTTGACCCATCGCGGAAGTCGAACACCAATTTTGTTGTGCTGCACAACGCAGCACGCCTTGCGTCAAGAATAAGGCAGAGCGCGGCCAGATGATTATGGAATCGGAATAGGCAAGCCTGTGCTCACACCAAGCGATTGTTCATGCCCTTGGCTGAAAGAGTACCTGTAGCCCGGCTCTACAAACCAATCGTCGATCTGGCGTCGGCCAGTACATGAAGTCGAGCGCGATCTCACCGGCATTTTTGTCCCCTCACGTGAAAAAATCCATTCCGGTCCAGCACCAACCATGAACTCCACTTTATCGGAGAGCGTAACTCATCCTCCGACGCCGTGTCGATTTCGTCGTTGTGTGTGCGCGCCCCCATGGTCTTGGGGTTCGCTTTTCCTGCAATCAAACTCGCTCGTCACAGACGAGGTTTACACGTCCGGTCTCCGCGACGTGTTCGGCCAATTTCGTGCTCGATCGCTGTTGATCCTCGACGAGGCACATGGCAAAATCACCGTTGTTGAGGTCCGTCTGATGCAACGCATCGGCTTCATTGCATATCCAAATTTTCAAGTTTTGAGCCTTTGCACAGTTTCGGTGTTTGAATGTGCGAATATGCTTGCTCCAGAGCCGCAGTATGACTTGCACATGTTATCCGAGACTGGAGGGACTATCCGAACCTCAAGCGGTTTAACTTTGGAAACGGAAAAGTTTGACGAGACCGAATTTGACAGCCTGATTGTGCTGGGGACCCTTGTTGACAAACCGACTTTTTCGCCAGGCCTCATCTCCTACGTCAGGAATGCTCCAAGCAGGAGCCGACGGGTTGCGTCGATCTGCACGGGAGCCTTGGTACTTGCGGAAGCCGGTTTGCTAGAGAATCGACGGGTGACCACTCACTGGGCCTATGCCCCTTATTTTCGAGAACACTTTCCAAACGTGAATTTAGAGGAAGATCGCATCTTCATCGTCGATGGCTCGATTTGGACCTCGGCGGGATGTACGGCTTGTATCGATCTTGCGCTGGCGATGGTTGAGAAAGATGCGGGCAGTGAATTGGCTCGGGCGGTTTCAAGAGACTTGGTTATGTACCATCGACGTGCGGGTGGCCAATCACAACACTCCACACTGCTTGAACTCGAGCCAAAGTCGGACCGCATCCAGCGCGCTTTGAACTATGCGCGGTGCAATCTCCAGACTGCTTTGACTGTTGACCAACTTGCAGAAGCCGCGCATCTAAGTCCTCGGCAGTTTAGCCGGGCATTTCAGCAAGAAACGGGCCAATCGCCCGCCAAGGCAATTGAGAACTTGCGAATTGAAGTGGCTAGACTAATGGTGGAACAAGGCACACATTCTATCGACATCATCGCGCGCGAAACAGGTTTTGGTGGCCGTGACCGCATGCGGAGGGCCTTTGTACGGCGGTTCGGACAAGCGCCCCAGGAAATTCGCCGCGAGTCTCGCGTTAGTTAGAGCGACCATGTTCCGTTGAGGACCGGCGCCACGGCAACGCTATAGATCATAGGCCGCCGGCGCTGCGAATTTTCTTCAGTGACACCATGGACGCGTGGCTTCGTCGATGGCGCACGGAGTCGGTCAAAGATCGCTTTGGTGCTCATTGCGGTGTTTGCGGTCTCGTATCTTCCTCAGCTGACCTCCCTTCGTATCATGTCCGAAAATGACGTGTTTACGACATGTGCGTGCGGGCACCGAGCGCCTATAATGTTTTCCACGGAGCCGTTCCCGTTTGGTGTGTGGATAAAAGCACAACCAGGAACCCTTCCTTCCCTTAGAAGGAGAACTGTTTAATAAATTTACATGCCGGAGATGGATTTTCTATTTTTACGTTGGCCCGACGGGGGAGGAGAGTTGCGTGGGCTCCATCATTGCATTTCTGCCGCGAGGTGTATTCGACGATAAGACGACCCGCTTAATGGGCGACGCTTTCGATTCTGCTTGCGTGGCGCTGCACGATAAAGGTCAGCCAACAATCGTTCATGAAATCATGGCGCGGCGCATCATCGTGGCGGTCCGCAAGGGGGAGCGCAACCCGAGACGATTGCGTGACGCGGCATTGGCCGCTGTCAAAAGGAGCGATGATTGGAGTTAGGGGGCTGAGCCGCCAATAATCTGCGAGCGGGCTGGTCGACACCACTGTAACCTCATGGAGCGAAAGATGGCCAACGCAGCAGTTCTCGAGAAAAGCAATAAGCCAGCTACACTTGGACAACAATCGGTCAAAGACGACTTGGGACTGACCGGCAAGACCGCGCTCGTTACCGGTTCCGGCCGCAACATTGGGCGCGCGATCTTACTCGAGCTGGCGTCACGCGGCGCAAACGTCATCGTCAACGCCGTCGGCAACGAGGCCGAGGCCAGCGAGGTTGCCCGGCAGGCCGAGCGACTGGGCGTGCGGTCGCTGGTGGCGATGGGCGACGCGTCCGATCCGGCCACCATCGACCAGATGCGCGCCCGCGCGCAGGAGGCCTTCGGCGGCGTCGACATCTACGTCAGCAACGCGGCTCGGCGTCTATACAAGGACTTCTTCGAGACGACGAATGAGGATTGGCACTACTATCTGAACCAGCAGCTGACGGCTTCCTGGTATCTGGCCAAGGCATTCGCGCCAGGCATGCGCGACCGCGGCTGGGGCCGGGTGGTGCACATCAACGGCGAGGACGGCTGGCTTGGCGGTCGGTCGAGGATCCCCCACTCGACCGGCAAGGGCGGCCTACGCACCCTGACCAAGTGCCTGGCCAAGGCGCTGGGCCAGTACGGCATCACGGTCAATGACGTCTCCCCTGGCTTCATGGATACCATCCGCGACCCTGAGACACACCCCGAGCTGACCCCAGAACGGACAGCGGAGATCGTCCGGCGAATTCCCATCCAGCGCGAACCGGCGCCCGAGGAAGTGGCGTGGGCGTGCGCCTTCCTGTGCTCGAAGCGCTCCGCCGCTATCACCGGCGCAGTGATCCACGTCGACGGTGGCTTCTTCGCGCTCGGATGAGCAGGGTCTCACGAGACTAGGAC
>JASHXX010000074.1 GCA_030043335.1 Xanthobacteraceae bacterium | reverse complement strand
GCGGTCACCATCGCCGAAGCGATCGGTTACCCGGTGATGATCAAGGCGTCTGCCGGCGGCGGCGGCAAGGGCATGCGGATCGCCTTCAGCAAGGCCGAGGTGGCGGAGAATTTCGCCCGCGCCCGCTCCGAGGCAAAATCAAGCTTCGGCGACGAGCGCGTCTTCATCGAGAAGTTCATCACCGATCCGCGCCACGTCGAAATCCAGGTGTTGGGCGACAAGCACGGCAACGTCATCCATCTCGGCGAACGCGAATGCTCGATCCAGCGCCGCAACCAGAAGGTCATCGAGGAATCGCCGAGCCCGCTCCTTGACGGCAAGACGCGCGCCGCAATGGGCGAGCAGGCGGTGGCGCTCGCGAGGGCGGTCGGCTACGACAGCGCCGGCACGGTTGAATTCGTCGCCGGGCAGGATCGCAGCTTCTTCTTCCTCGAGATGAACACCCGGCTGCAGGTCGAGCATCCGGTGACCGAGCTCGTCACCGGCATCGACCTCGTCGAGCAGATGATCCGCGTCGCCGCCGGCGAACCGCTCCTTTTCAAGCAGAGCGACATCAAGCTCGACGGCTGGGCGGTCGAGAGCCGCGTCTATGCCGAAGATCCGTATCGCAACTTCGCCCCCTCGATCGGCCGGCTGGTGCGCTACCGCCCGCCGGCCAAAGGCGAGCATGACGGCGTAACCGTGCGCAACGACACCGGCGTGTTCGAGGGCGGCGAGATCTCGCTCTACTACGATCCGATGATCGCCAAGCTCGTCACCCACGCCAAGACGCGCGTTGCGGCGATCGATGCCCAGGCCGACGCGCTCGATGCCTTCACCATCGAGGGTATCCGCCACAACATTCCGTTTCTCGCCGCGATCATGCAGCATCCGCGCTGGCGCGCCGGCAAGCTTTCGACCGCCTTCATCGCCGAGGAATTTCCCCGCGGTTTTGAGCGCACGCCGCCGACCGGGCAGGTCGCGCGCACCATCGCCGCCGTCGCCGCGGCGATCGATCACGTGCTCGGCGAGCGCAAGCGTCGGGTCTCCGGGCAGCTCAACAGCACGCTCACTCGCGAACGCCGGCGCGCGATCTGGCTCGGCACCGAGGTGCTGCATGCCGACGTCGAGCGAGAGGGCCAAGCGATCGCCGTGCTGTTCGAAGACGGCAACCGCCACCTGCTTTGCTCGAGCTGGGTTCCGGGCGTGCCGGTGTGGGCCGGGACGTTCGACGGCGTCGACGTTGCCGTGCATGTGCGCACGGTTCCGAACGGCTTCGAACTTGCCTATCGCGGCATCGAGGTGAAGGCGTTCGTCTACACCGAGCGCGAGGCGCGTTATGCCCGCCTGATGCCGGCGAAAGCATTGTCCGACACCGGCAAGTCGGTGCGCTGCCCGATGCCGGGCCTGGTCGTCTCGATCGCCGTGACCGAGGGCCAGGAGGTCAAGGCCGGCGAGACGCTTGCCGTGGTCGAAGCGATGAAGATGGAGAACATCCTTCGCGCCGAACGCGACGGCAACATCAAGACCATCCGGGTCAAGCCGGGCGACAGCGTTGCCGTGGATGCGGTAATCATGGAGTTCGCCTGACGGTCATTCCGGAGCGCTGAGCGGCGGATCGCGAGCCGGAATCGACGACCGCGATCGTCACGGGCAGCGCCGGGACGCGAGTTCTGCGATACTCAAATTTTGGTCTCCGGCTCGCCGCTCACGTGGCGCCCCGGAATGACGGGCTGATTGCATGCAAGCGCTGCGCTTCGTTTTCTCACCCTCGGGGCGGCTGAGGCCGCAGGGTTTCATCCTGGCCGTCATCGCCGTCTATGGCGCGGGCGCCACCTCGCATTGGCTGACGACGCCGGACGTGATCGCGCGCGCCGGCCTGTGGCCGTTCGTTGCCGCCCAGGCGCTGCTGATCTGGATCTGGTACGCGTTGCACGCCAGGCGCCTCCACGACGCCGGCCGTGGCGCCGGGCTCGCCGCCGGCATCGGCCTCCTCTATGTGCTTTCGCTGGTGCTCCTCATCATTGTCGCGGCTTCGTTCTTCAATAGCGCCGGTGCCGTGCCGGACGCGAATGCGACGAGCGCGCTCGGGTTGCTGTTGCTTGCCTCGATTATCGCTTCGCTGCTCGGCTCGCCGCATTACGACGTCTCCTGGCTGATCGTCGCGGTTTTGGTGGCGATGGCGGTGGTGCCGCTGGTCGTCGCCATCCTGTTCTCGCTGTGGGCGGCGATGCAGCCGAGCGCTCGAGAGGCCACATGATGCTGCACTTCGCCTATGGCGCGAATATGAGCCGCGCGGTGATGCGCAGGCATGCGCCTGCCGCCGAACCGATCGGCGCCGCGCTGCTCGCGAATTACCGGTTCGTCATCACCGCGGATGGCTATGCGTCGGTCGAGCCGATGCGTGCCGCGGCGGTCCACGGCGTGCTGTGGCGGCTCACCGCGCGCGACCGCGTCGGGCTCGACGCCTGGGAGAACATCGCCGGCGGATTCTACCGGGTCGAGACGATGCCGGTGCAGCGGGCCGGACGCCGGCAGACGGCGCTGGTCTATCTCGCGCGGCCCTGCGGCATCGGCCGGGCGAAGTCCGGCTATATGGAGCTCGTCGTCGCGGCGGCGCGCGACTGGGAATTGCCGGACGATTACGTCGCGGCTTTGCAGCAATGGCTGCCGGCGCATCCGGCGGGCGCGGGGGCGCGCAAGCTCGGAGAGTTCGGATGGACCTGATGGTCCACGTCATCATCCGCGGCCGCGTGCAGGGCGTCGGCTTTCGCGCCTGGGCCGAAATCACCGCGCTGGAACACGGCCTCGAAGGCTGGGTGCGCAACCGGCGCGACGGCGCGGTCGAGGCCTTGTTTGCCGGACCGGAAGAGCTCGTCCTCACCATGGTCGAGGCCTGCCGGCTGGGGCCGCCCGGCTCGCGCGTCGAGGCGCTCGATCAGCGCGACGGAACGGCGGACGACCTGGCGCTGCGTCGGCGCGGCGAGCTGTTCTCCGTGCTCGCGACCGCCTGAGCCTCGACCGCGGCTCCGAACAGCGGCGCGAACTCCGCGCGCAGCGCATGATCGAGCTCTCCCATCGGCGGCGGCCGGCCGAGATCGGCGAGCGAGGCGACACCGTAACGCTGGTCGGAGACGCCGCAGGGCACGATGCCGGAAAAATGCGACAGCTCCGGCGCGACGTTGAGCGCGAAGCCGTGCAGCGTCACCCAGCGCTGGATGCGAATGCCGATGGCGGCGATCTTATCCTCGCGGCCTTCGCCCTTGTCAGGCCGCCGTACCCATACGCCGATCCGGTCGTCGCGGCGCTCGCCGCGCACCGCAAAGTGCGCGAGCGCGCGGATGATCCATTCCTCGACGGTGGCGACGAAGCGACGCACATCCGGCGCCCGCCGCCTGAGGTCGAGCATGAGATAGCCGACGCGCTGGCCGGGGCCGTGATAGGTGAATTGGCCGCCGCGGCCGGCGACATGCACCGGAAAGCGCGCCTCGATCAGCTCGTGCGGCCGCGACGACGTGCCGGCGGTATAGAGCGGCGGGTGCTCGAGGAGCCAGATCAGCTCGCTCGCTTCGCCACGCGCAATCGCCGCCGCCCGCGCCGTCATGGTCGCGAGCGCTTCGTCATAGTCGATAAGGCCTTCGCTCACGAGCCACTGCGCCGGCTGGGCGCCGGGTGGCGGGAGGAGGCCGATAGTCGGGTCGCCGCGCGTGTTAACCACCTCGTATGAGGAAATGCAAAGCGATCAACGGGTTATAGTGTCTACCTCAGAAAATGCCACCATTGTTTTCGTTTGAGTATTTCGCCAATTGTCTAACCTTAAGGGCAAAGCCGGACTCTTTGAGCAAAACATTCATAAGTACGGCGAGCCGCGGCATTTAAAAGTCACAACAATTCCTCACTTCTGGCTCAGATGGGTCTCAAACGACTGTTTGAATTTCTATCGATAGTTTGAAAAATCTCGACACAAGGCTGCGTCAAATCACAAGGTAGTGGAAATGCGCAACGTCGTGGCCTTTCACCCAG
>JASHXX010000073.1 GCA_030043335.1 Xanthobacteraceae bacterium | reverse complement strand
AGCCAGCGCCGAGCGCAGAGCGCTTGCCGCTCGCGAGCGCGCCACCTAAGCTCGCCGATCGAGCCCTCAAGGAGCAGAGGTCATGACGCAACTAGCGGAGCGAGCCGAAAAACGCGGGAAGAAAACCGGCCGGATCGAGGATGCCGCGTTCAAATGGGACGACCCGCTCGACCTCGAAGGCGAGCTGACCGAGGAAGAGCGCATGGTGCGCGACACCGCGCGTGATTATGCCCAGGAGAAGCTGTTCCCGCGGGTGCTCAAGGCCTACCGCAACGAGGAATACGACCCGGCGATCGTGCGCGAGATGGGTGCGCTCGGGCTCCTCGGCTCGACCATCCCTGAGGAATATGGCGGCGCTGGCCTCGGCTATGTCGCCTACGGGCTGATCGCGCGCGAAATCGAGCGGGTGGATTCCGGCTATCGCTCGGCGATGTCGGTGCAGTCTTCGCTGGTCATGCATCCGATCTACGCCTATGGCAGCGAGGCGCAGCGGCGCAAATATCTGCCCAAGCTCGCTTCCGGCGAATTCGTCGGCTGCTTCGGCCTTACCGAGCCTGACCACGGCTCCGATCCGGGCTCGATGGTGACCCGGGCGGAGAAGGTGAAGGACGGCTTCCGGCTTACCGGCGCCAAGACCTGGATCAGCAACGCGCCGGTCGCCGACCTCGCCGTGGTCTGGGCCAAGCTCGACGGCAAGATCCGCGGTTTCGTCGTCGAGCGCGGCACCAAGGGATTTTCCGCGCCGAAGATCGAGGGCAAGCTGTCGCTGCGCGCCTCGATCACCGGCGAGCTGGTGCTCGACGGCGCCGTCATTCCCGAGGAGAACCTGCTGCCTAACGTCGCCGGCCTTGCCGGCCCGTTCGGCTGCCTCAATGTCGCGCGCGCCGGCATCGCCTGGGGCGCGATCGGCGCCGCGGAATTCTGCTGGCATCGCGCGCGCGACTATGTGCTCACGCGCAAGCAGTTCGGCCGGCCGCTCGCCGCCAATCAGCTGATCCAGAAGAAGCTCGCCGACATGCAGACCGAGATCACGCTCGGCCTGCACGCGGCGCTGCGGCTGTCGCGCCTGATCGAAGAGGGCAAGGCGGCGCCGCCCGCGGTCTCGCTCCTCAAGCGCAACAATTGCGGCAAGGCGCTCGACATCGCGCGGCTCGCCCGCGACATGCACGGCGGCAACGGCATCGCCGACGAATTCCACGTCATGCGGGTGATGTGCAATCTCGAGACCGTCAACACCTACGAGGGCACGCACGACATCCACGCGCTGATCCTCGGCCGCGCGCAGACCGGCATCCAGGCGTTTTTTTGATCGATTATCCCGCCGCCTTCGGCTCCGCGCTCTCATCGGCCGGTTTGTCGGTAACGCCGGCCTCGGCGAACGTCGCCATGCCGGTATGGCAGGCGAGCGCCGCGCGCAGGATGAGCAGCGCCACCGCAGCGCCGGAGGCTTCACCGAGCCGCATGTTGAGATCGACAAGCGCCTCGAGGCCGAGTTCGTGGAGGAGGATGCGGTGTCCGGCTTCGGCCGAGACGTGGCCGGCGAGCGCGTGGGCGAGGGTGTCGGCGCGCAGCTTTCCGAGCGGCGCGACCGCGGCGGTACAGACGAAGCCGTCGAGCAGAACCGGAATGCTGTGGCGCCGCGCCGCCAGCGCCGCGCCGAGGATCGCCGCGAGTTCGCGGCCGCCGAGCGCGGCGGCAACAGCAAGCGGATCGTTGAGCGACGCGGCATGGCGCGCGAGCGCGCGGTCGATGACCGCACGCTTTCGCTCCAGCCCGTCGTCGTCGATGCCGGTGCCGCGCCCGGCCCAGCGGGCGCCCTTGCCGCCGAACAGCGCCGCCGCAATCGCCGCCGCCGCGGTGGTGTTGCCGATGCCCATCTCGCCGAGGCAGACGAGATCGCAGTCCGGCGACACCGCGTCATAGCCGGTCGCGACCGCGGCGAGGAATTCCGGCTCGGTGAGCGCGGGCACCTCGGTGAAATCGGCGGTGGGCGCCTCCAGCGCGAGAGGAATGACACGCAGCGCCGCGCCGGCGGTGCGCGCAAGCTGATTGATCGCGGCGCCACCGGCGGCGAAATTCGCCACCATCTGCGTGGTGACCTCGGGGAGGTAGGCCGAAACCCCGAGCCGGGTTACGCCGTGATTGCCGGCAAAGACGAGAATCTCGACGCGGTCGAGGCGCGGCGGCGCGTGGCCCTGCCAATGCGCGAGCCAGGCGACCAGATCCTCGAGCCGGCCGAGGCTGTTGGGCGGCTTGGTGAGCGTGGCATCGCGCTGAAAGACCGCCGCGCTTGCGGCCGGATGCCCGCTCGGCAAGTCGAGGCACAGGGCACGCAAATCGGCCAAGCTGGCAAAATCGGTCATTGGCAACTCATCCCTCGCGACAGCGACGAACCCCTAGCAAATTCACAACCGCAAGGCCATAACCGGCCAGCGTGAGGTTAAGAACGAATGACCACAAAACCCGACGCGTGGCACGCGTGGGGCCCTTGGCTCGCCGAGCGCACCGGCGAGCTCAAAATCGGCATTGCTTTTTTGACCCGGCTGCGGTTCGCGGGCGAGGCGCCGATCGCTGGCGCCGGCCTCGCCCAGGCGGTCTGGGCCTTCCCGATCGCCGGCATCCTGGTCGGCATCATCGGCGCGGTGGTCTACGGCTTGGCGCATCGGATCGGGCTACCGGCCTGGCCGGCCGCGGCGCTAAGCGTGGCGGCAACCCTGGCGGCGACCGGTTGCCTGCACGAGGATGGCCTTGCCGACACGGCAGACAGCTTCGGCGGCGGTGCGACGCCCGAGCGCAAGCTCGAGATCATGCGCGACAGCCGCATCGGCACTTTTGCGCTGTGCGCGCTGGTGATGTCGCTCCTGATCCGCACCAGCGCGCTGGCAAGCCTCGACGAGCCGGCAGCTGTGGCGGCGGCCTTGATCGCGGCGCACGCCGCCGCGCGCGCCACCATGCCCCTCCTGATGTTCTTCGTGCCGCCGGCGCGCAGGGATGGCCTGTCGTTTGCAGCCGGTCGGCCGTCGAGCGAGCGGGTTGCCGTCGCCGCGGTCCTGGGGGTGCTGTTTCTCGCCGGCAGTCTTGGTGTGCGGCGCGCGATCGAGGCGACGATCGTGCTACTGATCGTCGTCGCGCTCATGGCGCGGCTCACGCTGCTGCAGATCGGCGGCCAGACCGGGGACGTCGTCGGCGCGCTCGAGCAGCTGAGCGAACTCGTCGTTCTTTTGGTCGCCCTGCGCTGATCGCCGTCATCGTGCGATCGCACGTTCGCGCGGGCTGATGAACCAAGCGCCGGCGATGAGGACAAGCGCGATCACGGCCGGAACGACGGCGAGCCACAAATTGACGGCGGCGACCGCGGCGATCGCGGCCCAGCCGATCGAGGAGAACGCCTCGGCGAAAGTCGCGATCCGCGAGGAGACCTGGCGGCGGCGGAACTGGCTGCGCTTGGCCTGGGTGCGAAACCAGAGCTGGATTGCGGTCGCCGAGGTGGCGGCGATCACGACCCCACAGCCGGTCACGACCCCATGCCAAGGAGCGGCGATGGCGAGTGCGGCGATGAGCGGCGCGAAGATCAGCGCGATGATGCCGAGCACGGCTTCGACTTTGGCGCGCAGGATAAAGCGCAGCGGGACGGGCGCCGTGGCGACGAGATCAGGCGCGTCCTCGCCGGAGATCGTCAGCCAGGCGAGGCCGCCGGCAAGTTGTCCGGCAGCCATCACCAGCACCGGGACGAGGAGGCTCGACCCGCCGCCCGAGGCGAAGCTGCGCCACAACATGACCGCCGGCGGCACCAGATAAAGCATCTGCATCAGCGTCTGCGAAACGAGCCAAGGGTCGCGGCGCAGCAGTATCCATTCCTTGGATCGCAGCGCGCGTCGCGGCGACGTCCGGGCAAAGCCGGTCGGCGCTCTCGCGCGCGCGACGGCGGTGCTGCCGGCACCCGTCGCCGCGAGGGCGTATTCGCCGAACCGCGGCGCGACGATCGCGACGACAGCGGCGAGGAGCATCAAGCTTGTCGTCAGCACGCCGACGAGCGCCGCGGCGTCGCCGATGACCGCGCGCGCGGGCCACCAGAAAATACTGCCGATATCGGGCATGAGCGCGAGCACGGCGTCGGACTGCAGCACGTCCGTTCGCGATAGCGTCCCGTAGGACAGGATCGCCACGACCTGCACGCCGATGACGAACGCCGCGCCGATCACGGCGGCGGCGATTTGGGCGACGAGGCGGGTGCGTTTCGGACCGATCATCCGAAACAGCGCAACCGTGAGCACAACCGCAAGCGCGCCCGCTGCCGCGCCCATCGCGAGGATCACGCCGTAGGCGCCGAGCCAACGAAGTCCGCCGCGGACGATCAGCATGTCGACAAACGGCAACGCCAGCGGCAGCGCCATTACGGCGCCAGCGAGCGCAATGGTCGCGATGCGCACCGCAAAGAGCCTATGCGCGGCGACCGGCGAGGCGAGGATGAGATCGAGATCGGAGCGCGAATAGAAAGCGCGCGTCATCGACTCCATCGCCTGCGACACCATGAGCAGCCACGACAGCAGCAGGCTAGCGCTGATCGCGACCAGCATGGTCTTGTCTAGCGGAGCCGCCGCGAAGCGGCCGAGGAGCGAATAGGCGACGGCGTGCATTATGGCCACGAATGCGCCGACAGCAATCGCGACCTTCCACAGCCGCTCGCGCCGGCCAGCAGTGAGCATGGCGAGCCAGTCCCGCCAAGCGAGCCGGGATTCGTGCTGCGCGAACCAGACCGCGGTGCCCGGCCGAGCGGTCATGCCGCTTGCGCCTCTGCGTCGACGAGGGCGAGGAAGGTGTCCTCCAGGCTGGCGCCGGCGCCGGTCCTCTCGCCGGCCTGCAGCCGTAGCTCGGCAAGGGTCCCCTCGGCGACCAGCTTGCCGTGGGCGATGACGCCGATGCGGTCGGCCATGCGTTCGGCCACCTCGAGAATATGTGTGGTCATGATGACGGTGCCGCCGGCGCGTGTGCGCTCGCGCAATATGGTCTTGACCTGTCGGGCCGAGCCGGCGTCGAGCCCGGTCAGCGGCTCGTCGAGGATGATCACGCGCGGCTCGTGCACCAATGCGCCGGCGAGCGCGATCTTCTGGCGCATGCCCTTGGAGAAACTTTCACAGCGATCGTCGGCGTTTGCTGCAAGGCCGAGCCAGCGAAGGAGTTCATCGGCGCGCTGCTCAGCGAGGGGCGGCTCAACGGCCCAAAGCCCGGCGACGAACTCCAGATATTCGCGCGGCGTCAGCTTGTCGTAGATCATCGGCTCGTCGGAAATCCACGCCGTTATTTGTTTCGCCTTGACTGGATCGGCGAGCGCATCGATGCCGGCGATGCGGATCGAGCCGGCGTCGGGCCGCATCAGGCCGGCAATCATCCGCAACGTCGTGGTCTTGCCGGCGCCGTTCGGGCCGAGCAACGTGTAAAACTCTCCGGCGCGCACCGCGAGATCGAGGCCGTCGACCGCTGGCCGCTCGAAGCGTTTGACCAGGCCGCGGACTTCGAGCGCGAACGGCGGGAACGAGATCATGGCCGGCAATCCGTCATGCTGCGGCGCAAGCGGGGCGAGCCTCGAAGGAGGCGGCCGAGGCGCTGACGAACGATGATGTAATAAAGACAGGTTTCGGGGTCGTGAATCGACAGCCGCAGTTTTCGCGGCAGGGCTTTAACCGCTGACATTATAGGCGGCGAGCGCCGCCATATTGACGAGCTGGGCGTCGTTGGCCGACAGCGGCACGATCTGCACCGAGCGGTCGAGACCGACCAGCATCGGGCCGATCACGGTCGCACCGCCGAGCTCCATCAGCATCTTGGTCGAGATCGAAGCCGAGTGAAACGCCGGCATGATCAGCACATTGGCGGGTCCGGACAGCCGGCAGAACGGATAGGCCTCACGCAGCTCCATGTTGAGCGCCACGTCGGCCGCCATCTCGCCGTCATATTCGAAATTGACGCGCTGGCGGTCGAGGAGCCGCACCGCTTCCTGCACGCGCTGCGAGCGTTCGCCCGGCGGATGGCCGAAGGTCGAAAATGCGAGCAGCGCC
>JASHXX010000072.1 GCA_030043335.1 Xanthobacteraceae bacterium | reverse complement strand
GCCCGTTCGCGGTGACGACGAGATAAAGGAGCCCGGCGGCCGAAGCGATGAGGAGGGTAGCGGCGACCAGCCGGACGCGCTCGCGCGTGAGCCACGCGCCGCTCCGTAACATGTCGCGCACCTGAGCCATATCCGTTTCCCCGTTCGGAGCCGTGCCGGCATTAGGCCAGCGGAGGCTTAACGGAGCATTGAGCCCGCCAAGCTGCCGTGGCGAGGAGCGCGGCGACGAAGCGAGGGAACTCGGCGGACCGAGCGGGACGCTTCGCCCCGCCCGCGATGATGCCAGGCCCTGCCAGGTCGGCACGAAATATTGAGCGTTCGGCTCGGCCTTTGCCCTTGCCTGGGCGCGGCCGGGGCTTTAGGAAGCACGCGCTTTGGGCACCCGGGAGATTGCAATGGCCTTCCTCGCGGAGCGGATTGCGCGCATCAAGCCATCGGCCACGATCGCCGTGACCGACAAGGCGCGCGCGCTCAAAGCCGCTGGACGCGACGTCATCGGACTCGGCGCTGGCGAGCCGGACTTCGACACCCCGGACAACATCAAGGAAGCGGCGATCAAGGCGATTCGTGACGGCAAGGCGTCGAAGTACACCGCCGTCGACGGCATTCCCGAGCTCAAGGCGGCGATCGCGCGCAAGTTCAAGCGCGAGAACGCGCTCGACTACAAGCCTTCGCAGATCATCGTCGGCCCGGCGGCAAGCAGGTGCTCTACAACGCGCTGATGGCGACCATCAATCCGGGCGATGAGGTGATCATCCCGGCGCCGTATTGGGTGAGCTACCCGGAAATGGTGCTGCTCGCCGGCGGCGAGCCGGTCGAGGTTGCGACCACGATGGAATCCGGCTTCAAGATGAATCCTGAGGCGCTGGAGAAGGCGATCACCCCGAAGACCAAATGGATCATCTTCAACTCGCCGTCGAACCCGACCGGTGCCGCCTATACGCGCGCCGAGCTCAAGGCGGTGACCGACGTGCTGGTGCGCCACCCGCATGTTCACGTCATGTCGGACGACATGTACGAGCACCTCGTCTATGACGACTTCGAGTTCTTCTCGCCGGCGCAGCTTGAGCCGCGGCTCTACGAGCGCACGCTGACCGTCAACGGCATGTCCAAGGCCTATTGCATGACCGGCTGGCGCATCGGCTATGCCGGCGGCCCGGAGCCGCTGATCAAAACCATGGCGATGATCCAGTCGCAGTCGACCTCGAATCCGACCGCGGTCTCGCAATGGGCGGCCGTCGAGGCGCTCAACGGTCCGCAGGACTTCATCCCCAGGCACAACAAGATCTTCAAGGAACGCCGCGACCTCTGCGTCTCGATGCTCAACCAGGCAAACGGCATCCGCTGCCCGAAGCCGGAGGGCGCGTTCTACGTCTATCCCTCCTGCAAGGGGACGATCGGCAAGGTGGCGC
Source organism: Xanthobacteraceae bacterium (assembly GCA_030043335.1). GTDB lineage: Bacteria > Pseudomonadota > Alphaproteobacteria > Rhizobiales > Xanthobacteraceae > BOG-931. The sequence goes on along the minus strand of JASHXX010000072.1, from coordinate 2,689 downwards.
CGACGGGAAAGAAGCTCGCGACCGATGAGGATTTCGTCACCGAGCTGCTGGAAGCGGAAGGCGTCGCCGTGGTCCAGGGCACGCCATTTGGCCTCGGCCCGGCGTTCCGTATCTCCTATGCGACCGCGACCACCGCGCTCGAGGAAGCCTGCGCCAGAATCCAGCGCTTTTGCGGCAATTTGAAATAGCGCCGCCTCCCGCCTCCGGGGCTCCCGCAGGCGTCGGGCGTCCGCGAGATCGCGAGGAGACGCGGGCCTCATTCTCGTTTACAATCAACCGGAAAGGCCCACCGGGGGCAGGCCGGCTAAGGGGGAGAATGCAGATGTTCCGTAGCACCTTTGCAGCAGCAGCGATCGCGGCTGGCGCACTCGCGACGCCATTGGCGATGCCGGCTGATGCGCAGTCGAGCCGCGTGCAGGTCGGGACGCTCGAATGTTCGATTTCGTCCGGCGTCGGTCTGCTCGTTGCCTCGCAACGCAACGTCAGCTGCTACTTCAAAGTCAACGGCGCGACGGTCGAATCCTATACCGGGACCATGACGCGGGTCGGGCTCGACATCGGCTTCACCACCGGCGGCGCGATCATCTGGGCGGTGTTCGCCGATACCAACCGCCACGCCGGGATGCTCAACGGTACCTACGCGGGTGCCTCCGCGGAAATGTCGATTGCCGCCGGTCTCGGCGCCAATGTCCTCGTCGGCGGCTCGAACCACACGGTGGCGCTGCAACCACTGTCGGTCCAGGGGCAGACCGGGCTCGACATCGCCGCCGGCGTCGGGGCGCTGGAGTTGCACGCCTCGAAGTGAACCGCGGCGGCCCGCTCCACCGCGCCGACCGAGATGAGCGGCTGCGCGCGATGTCGCGCCCCTTGACCAGCCCCGCCGACGCCTGAAACGATGGCAGCGCACGGCCCGCGAGCGATGGGCCCGCGTCGGGAGGCAGCGATGGCAGCAAACGCAAATGGCAGCACGCGTACGACCGGCCCGCGCTGTGTCGCGCTGGTCGGTCCATTCCAAAGCGGCAAGACCACGCTCCTTGAGGCGATCCTTGCCCGCACCGGGGTGATCCAGCGCCAGGGCACCGTCGACGCCGGCAACACCGTCGGCGACGCCAGCAAGGAAGCTCGCCATCATCGCATGAGCGTCGAACTCTCGGTCGCCACAGCCAGCTTCATGGGCGACAGCTACACGTTCCTCGATTGCCCCGGCTCGGTCGAGTTCGTCCACGACATGCGCGCGGTGCTGCCGGCGATCGATGTGGCGGTGGTGGTGTGCGAGATGGACGAGAAGAAGATCCCGCAGCTGCAGCTTATTCTGCGCGAGCTTGAGGACCAGAAAATCCCGCGCATCCTGTTCCTCAACAAGATCGACAAGGCCGATGCCGGGGTCCACGACGCGCTCAAGCTGCTGCAGGCCGCCTCGCGCACCAAGCTCATTCTGCGTCAGATCCCGACCTTCTCCAGCGACCTGATCACCGGCTTCGTCGATCTCGCGCTCGAGCGCGCGTTTGTCTACAAGGAGCATGCGGCCTCTGCCGTGGTGCCGCTCGAAGGCGATGCCGCCGACCGCGAGAAGACCGCGCGGTTCTCGATGCTGGAGACGCTCGCCGATCACGACGACGAGCTGATGGAACAGCTGCTCGAGGACATTCAGCCGCCGCGCGACAAGGTATTCGACGATCTCACCCGCGAATTGCGCGAAGGCCTGGTGTGTCCGGTGCTGATGGGCACAGCGGCGCGCACCAATGGCATTCTGCGGCTGCTGAAGGCGCTGCGCCACGAATCGCCGGGCATCGCCGACACGGCGAAGCGTCTCGGCGTGAAACCCGCCGCTGACGCCGTCGCCTATGTGCTCAAGACGCTGAATACGACCCATGGCGGCAAGATGTCGATCGCGCGGATGCTGGCGGGCCAGGCCGGCGACGGCATCACGCTTCTCTCCAGCGGCGACGACGAGGTGGGCCGCATCGCTGGCGTCTTCAAGCTCGTCGGCCAGAGCACCGAGAAACGCGGGCCGGCTGCGCTCGGCGAGACTGTCGCCTTCGCCAAGCTCGACAAGGCCAGGACCGGCGAAACGCTCACCGCGGGCAAGCAGCCGCATCCGCCGGTCGCCAAGGTCGAGCCGTATCCGCCGGTGCTCGCCATCGCGATCTCGGCCAAAGAGCGCAAGGACGACGTCAAGCTCGGCCAGGCGCTCAACAAGCTCAGCGAGGAGGATCCCTCGATCACCATCGTGCACAATCCGGAGACACACGAGGTGGTGCTGTGGGGGCAGGGCGAAATGCATCTGCGCGTCGCGACCGAACGGCTCAGCGACCGCTACGGCGTGGCCATCGAGCGCCGCCAGCCGTCGGTTGGCTACCGCGAGACCATCCGCAAGGGCGTCGTGCAGCGCGGGCGGCACAAAAAGCAATCGGGCGGGCACGGCCAATACGGCGACGTCGTGCTCGAGATCAAGCCGCTGCCGCGCGGCTCGGGCTTTACCTTCGAGGAACGGATCACCGGCGGCGTGGTGCCGCGCAACTACATCCCCTCGGTCGAGGAAGGCGTGATCGACGCGCTCAAGCACGGGCCGCTCGGTTTTCCCGTGGTCGATCTTTCCGTCGCGCTGATCGACGGCTCGTATCACACGGTCGACTCTTCGGACATGGCGTTCCGCACCGCCGGCCGCATCGGCATCACCGAAGGCTTG
>JASHXX010000071.1 GCA_030043335.1 Xanthobacteraceae bacterium | reverse complement strand
TCCGCCGCCTGGATCGGGCTCGACTTCGCCAATCGGCTGGTTGCCCCGATCCGCCGCCTGATCGGCGCCGCCAATCTCGTCTCCACCGGCAACCTGCGCATCCAGGTGCCGATCCGCCGTTCCGAAGGCGACCTCGCCCAGCTCGGCGAGACCTTCAATAACATGACGCAGGAGCTGCGCACGCAGCACGAGGACATCGTGCGCGCGCGCGATCTGATCGACAGCCGGCGGCGCTTCACCGAAGCGGTGCTCGCCGGGGCGAGCGCCGGCGTTATCGGCGTCAATGCCGAGGGCCGCATCACCATCCTCAACCGCTCGGCCGAGCGCCTCCTGGCGCGCGCGGAAACCGAGGCGCTCGGCCACCCGCTCGCCGAGGTGGCGCCCGAACTCGCGGAGATCTTTCAAGCCGCGCGCAACGGCAATCAGCGGCTGGTCCAGCGCCAGGTCGCGGTCACCCGCAACGGCCAAGAGCGCAACTTCTCGGTGCGCGTCACCAGCGAACAGGCGCCCCAATCCGAGCACGGCTACGTCATCACCATCGACGACGTCACCGAGCTGGTGCTGGCGCAGCGCTCTTCGGCGTGGGCCGACATCGCCCGCCGCATCGCCCATGAGATCAAGAATCCGCTGACGCCGATCCAGCTCTCCGCCGAGCGGCTGCGGCGCAAATATCTCAAGGTGATCACCGACGATGGCGGCGTGTTCGAGCAGTGCACCGAAACGATCGTGCGCCAGGTCGACGACATCAAGCGCATGGTCGACGAGTTCTCGCGCTTCGCCCGCATGCCGAAGCCGGTGATCGCCGCCGAGGATGTCGCCGACACCGTACGTCAAGTCCTGGTGCTGATGCGGATCGGCCATCCCGACGTCGATTTCGAGGTCGATTTGCCGGCCGAGGCGATGCCGGCGCGCTTCGACCGGCGGCTCATTTCCCAGGCGCTGACCAACATCATCAAGAACGCGACCGAGGCGATCGGGGCGGTGCCGCAGGCGGAGCTGGGCCGCGGCCGAATCTCGGTGAGCGCACGGCGCGAAGACAAGGAAGTCGTCATCGATGTGATCGACAACGGCGTCGGCCTGCCGAAGGAGAACCGCGCCCGGCTGCTCGAGCCCTACGTCACCACCCGCGACAAGGGCACCGGGCTCGGGCTCGCCATCGTCGGCCGCATCCTCGAGGAGCATGGCGGGCGCATTGAGCTGCGCGATGCGGCGGAGAAAATCCCCGGCGCGCGCGGCGCCTGGATGCAGTTGCGCTTCATCGCGGAGCCGGTCGCGGTGGCCGCGCCCGCGGAACCGCAGAAGGCGGCGGTGTGATCATGGCATCCGATATCCTGATCGTCGACGATGAGGCGGATATCCGCGAGCTGGTCGCCGGCATCTTGCAGGACGAAGGCTACGGCACCCGCACGGCGTCGGACAGCGACGAAGCCTTTGCCGCGGTCGTCGCCCGGCGGCCCAACCTGGTCTTCCTCGATATTTGGCTGCAAGGCAGCCGCCTCGATGGGCTGCAGCTTCTCGACGCCCTCAAGCAGGAGCACGCCGAGCTGCCGATCGTGATGATCTCCGGTCACGGCAACATCGAGACCGCGGTCTCGGCGATCAAGCGCGGCGCCTACGACTTCATCGAGAAGCCGTTCAAGGCCGACCGGCTCCTGTTGGTCGCCGAGCGCGCGCTGGAAAACTCGCGCCTCAAGCGCGAGGTTAAGCAGCTCAAGCAGGTCGCGCCGCTTGCCGCGACGCTGGTCGGGCACTCGCCCGCGGTCAATCAACTGCGGCAGACGGTGGAGAAGGTCGGCCCGACCAACAGCCGCGTGCTCATCGTCGGACCTTCGGGCAGCGGCAAGGAGCTCGCGGCGCGCACCATTCACGGCCTCTCGGCGCGCGCCAACGGGCCGTTCGTTGTGATCAACGCAGCCGCGATTACGCCCGAACACATGGAGGTCGAGCTGTTCGGCATCGAGGCGGGAAACGGCACGCAAAGCCGCAAGGTCGGCGCGCTCGAGGAGGCGCATGGCGGCACGCTGTTCATCGACGAGATCGCCGAGATGCCGCGCGACACCCAGAACAAGATCATGCGGGTCCTGGTCGAGCAGACTTTCCAGCGCGTCGGCGGCTCGACCAAGGTCACGGTCGATGTGCGCGTCATCTCCTCGACCAGCCGGAACATTGAGGCCGATATCGCCGCCGGCAAATTCCGCGAGGATCTTTATCACCGGCTGTCGGTGGTGCCGATTCGCGTGCCGCCGCTGTCCGAGCGCCGCGAAGACGTGCCCGAGCTGGTCGAGTATTTCATGACCCAGATTTCGCAGGCGACCGGGTTGCCCAAGCGCACCGTCGGCGCCGACGCGCTCGCCGTGCTGCAGTCGCATGATTGGCCGGGCAATGTGCGGCAGCTGCGCAACAATGTCGAGCGGCTGATGATCCTCGCCGGCGGCGATGCCGATGCTGTTATCACCGCCTCGATGCTGCCGCAGGACGTCGGCTCGATGATTCCCTCGATGCCGAACGGCAATGGCGGGGAGCAGCTCATGAGCCTCGCCTTGCGTGAGGCGCGCGAAGTGTTCGAGCGCGAATATCTCCTGGCCCAGATCAGCCGTTTTGGCGGCAATATCTCAAAGACCGCGGAATTCGTCGGCATGGAGCGCTCGGCGCTGCACCGCAAGCTCAAGGCGCTGGGGATTGACTGACCAGGTCGCAGCAATCAGGCATCAGATAGTAGGCGTCAGTGCCCGTGCTTGAATCCTGACCCCTGATACCAGACCCCTGATCCCCGATGTGCCGAACAACCTACGTCAACGGCCGTTATCTGCCGCACCGCAACGCCATGGTCCATGTCGAGGACCGCGGCTACCAATTCGCCGACGGTGTTTACGAGGTCTGCGAGGTGCGGGGAGGCCGGCTCGTGGACGAGCGGCGCCATTTGGCGCGGCTCAAGCGCTCGCTCGATGAATTGCGCATCCGCATGCCGATGTCGTTTGCGGCGCTCGGCATCGTGTTGCGCGAAGTGGTCGCGCGCAACCGCATCGGCTACGGCATTGTCTACCTGCAAGTGACCCGCGGCGTGGCGCGGCGCGACCACGCCTTTCCGGTGCCGGAGGTTCCGCCGAGCGTCGTGGTGACCGCGCGCGCGCTCAACCAGGCGCGCAATGAGGCGCTCGCCGCCAAGGGCATCGCGGTCGTCAGCGTCGCCGATAACCGCTGGGGCCGCGTCGACATCAAGACCATCGGCCTCCTGCCCAACGTGCTGGCGCGGCAGGCGGCGCTCGATCAAGGCGCGCGCGATGCCTGGTTCGTCAATCGCGACGGCGCCGTCACTGAAGGCGCCTCAACCAACGCCTGGATCGTCACCGCGGCCGGCACCGTCGTCACCCGGCCCGCGGATCACGCCATCCTGCGCGGTATCACCCGCACCGTGCTGTTCGACGTCATCAAGACCCAGGGGTTGCATCTCGAGGAGCGGGCGTTCACGCTGGCCGAGGCCTACGCGGCGCGCGAAGCCTTCGTCACTGCCGCAAGCCAGATCGTCCTGCCGGTGGTGCGCATCGACGGCCGCGTCATCGGCGAGGGCAAGCCGGGCCCGGTCGCAACCGCGTTGCGGCGTGAATTTCACCGCTATGCCGAGGCGGGGTGAGTCGGCTCTCCCGTGGCCTCCTTGTGTTAAGATTTTGCTTGTTTGGCGGTCCCTTCGGGCGCTTTCTTGGGCCTTGCATCGCCTGGGATCGTGCCCTCTAATAATAAGCTTCGCTTGGTCGGCCGGGGGTTGGCCGGCCGATGTACAGTCAAGAGGAAAAGGCAGAACAAAGACCCGAAGGGCAGGGGCCCGCGGTACAAGAACGGAAACAACGGCCATGGCAGCCGACCGCTCGCAAAATTTGCAAGACACCTTTCTCAATCACGTCCGCAAGAACAAGATCCCGCTCACCATCTTCCTGGTGAACGGCGTCAAGCTGCAGGGCGTCGTGACCTGGTTCGACAATTTCTGTGTCCTGCTGCGTCGCGACGGGCATTCGCAGCTCGTCTACAAGCATGCCATTTCGACCATCATGCCGGGTCATCCCGTCCAGCTCTTCGAAGGCGCCGAAGATGCTCCGGCGGGGGAACAGGTCTGATTGGAGCGCCGACGCCGCGATCCGCGTCTGCCGACCCTATCCTCCCCGCTAAGCCCGGGAAGGACGGATAAGG
>JASHXX010000070.1 GCA_030043335.1 Xanthobacteraceae bacterium | reverse complement strand
TGACGCCGGGCTGGATGTCCGGATTGCCGGCCTTGCCGATCGCGGCGATCCTGCCGTCGATGATGCCGACATCGGCCTTGACGATGCCCCAGTAGTCGAGAATGAGCGCGTTGGTGATGACGGTGTCGACCGCGCCCTGCCTGTTGGTGATCTGGCTCTGCCCCATGCCGTCGCGGATTACCTTGCCGCCGCCGAATTTCACCTCCTCGCCATAGGTGCAGAAATCCTTCTCCACCTCGATGATGAGATCGGTGTCGGCAAGCCGCACCCGGTCGCCGGCGGTCGGCCCGAACATGTCGGCATAGACGGAGCGGCTTATTTGCGCTGGCATGACATCCTCCGCAGCCCGGAAATCCCCGGTGTTATCCCCACGCGCCGATCGACGCCGGCGAAGCACGCTTTAACTTGTGTCCCGCCATCGTCGTACTATCATCACCTTCAGATCGCTCGTGCTTGGTTCTGCCGAATGCGAGAGATCGCCAAGATCGGGTTCGCCGAGGTGCCGAGGGCCGCTACCGGCATCGCACCAAGGACACCTGATCCTGGTTCCCAGCGGCCGGTAGCAGCGCTGAGAAACGTGACGGGCGGGCCCGCGCAGCTCGCCCGTCATGATTTTTTTAGCCTTCCCATGATCTCCTGGCGGAAGCCGTAGACCGTGCGGGGCCGGCGAGCGCCACGAGCTTGACCTCGCGGGTCTGTCCGGGCTCGAACCGCACCGCGGTTCCGGCGGCGATGTCAAGGCGCATGCCGCGCGCTTTCTTGCGGTCGAATTTCAGCGCCGGATTGGTCTCGAAGAAGTGGTAGTGCGAGCCGACCTGGATCGGCCGGTCGCCGCTGTTCGAGACCGACAGCGTCACGGTCTGGCGGTCCTTGTTTAGCTCGATGTCGCCGTCCTTGATGAAATACTCGCCGGGAATCATCGTCATCGCCTTTCAAATCATCGGATCGGCTCGTGCACGGTGACGAGCTTAGTGCCGTCCGGAAACGTCGCCTCGACCTGGATCTCCGGGATCATCTCGGCGATGCCATCCATCACCTGCGCGCGGGTGATCACGTGGGCGCCTTTTTCCATCAACTCGGCGACGGTGCGCCCGTCGCGCGCGCCTTCGAGGATAAAATCGGAAATCAGCGCCACCGCCTGGGGATGATTGAGCTTGACGCCGCGCTCGAGCCGGCGCCGCGCCACCAACGCCGCCATGGCGATCAACAGCTTATCTTTCTCGCGCGGTGTCAGATGCGTGGAAGCCCCCAGCCCTCGGCGCTCAGCCTGGCACAGCCCTCAGTTCAGCCAAAGCCGCGGCGGTTTCGTGCCGCCAAGCGCGCTGACGACGGCGATGAGATCGCCGCGCAGCGTCGCGCCGTCGGGCGCGACGAGACGCGCGAGCGCAAGCCCGTTCCACGCCGACACGCCGACCTCGCCGCGAAAGTCCGCCGCGATGGCGCGGACCGCCGCAACGCTCGTATCGTCAGCGGGAAATTTGAGCACGCTGGCAACGGCTACGCCGCCATTTGCGCACGCACGCTCCGCCAATCGCTCCGCGATCGCGCCACCGAGGCGAAGCGTCTCGGCGAAGTCGAGCGTCCGTCCAACGCTTACCCGCCAACAATCGGAGAACTCGCCGGATGTGACGGCTTCGCCCATGGCGGAGCGGCCAAACACGACGGCTTCCGCCAGCATGAGACTGGCGTCGCCGGCGAGGTCGACCGTGATGGTGCGACGAAGCCGCACCCGATCGAACAGAATAGTCTCCTGCGGCAGCCAGGCCAGCGCACCGCCGGCGCCGACCGAGAGTTTCACGCCGACTTCCGTTGCGGGCCCGAGCGAGCGATAGATTTTTTCCGCTGCGGCGGTTGTCGCCGTCAGCTGCGCGCCGGCGCCGACCGAGATGTCGATGTCGAAGCGGTCGCCGCCGGCCATGCCGCCGGCGGTGTTGACGATGACGGCTTCGAGCGCGCCGCGCTCGCCATTGGGGAAGCGCAGGCGCAGCGAGCCGGCCTCATGCACGCGCGCGCGCCGGGTCCCTCCGGGAGCGGCGAGGACCGAACAGGCAAGGCGCCCGCTGGCGCGATTGGCGGCGAACAGCTCCTAGCGTAGCGGCGCGTTCATTCATTCACCCGGTGCTCAAATCGCCATCGCTCGCCGCAGCGCCGCTTCGTCGAGGTTGGCGCGGTCGCAGGAATAGACGATGGCGCCACGCTCCATGACGGCAAAATGGTCGCCGAGCTCGCGGGCAAAGTCGAGATATTGCTCGACCAGCACGATCGCGATCTTGCCCAGTGAGCGCAGATAGACGATGGCGCGGGCAATGTCCTTGATGATCGACGGCTGAATGCCCTCGGTCGGCTCGTCGAGCAGGAGGAGCCGCGGCCGCATCACCAGCGCCCGCCCGATCGCAAGCTGCTGCTGCTGGCCGCCGGAAAGGTCGCCGCCGCGCCGCCGCAGCATGTCCTTGAGCACCGGGAACAGCGAGAACACGTCGTCGGGCACGCTGCGATCGTCGCGCTTGAGCGGCGCAAAGCCGGTCTTCAGATTTTCTTCGACGGTGAGCAGCGGAAAGATCTCCCGGCCCTGCGGCACGTAGGAGATGCCGCGCCGGGCGCGCTGCGGCGGCCGCAGCGCCGTGATGTTCTCGCCCTCCCAGGTGATGGTGCCGCGGCTCACCGTATGCTGGCCGGCGAGCGCTTCGAGAAGGCTCGTCTTGCCGACGCCGTTGCGGCCAAGCACGCAGGTGACCTTGCCCGGTTCGGCCTTGAGCGATATCGCGCGCAGCGCCTGCGCGGCGCCGTAGTGCAGATCGATGGCGTTGACGTCAAGCATGCGGGTTATCGTCCCAGATAGACTTCCACGACCCGCTCGTTCGACGAGACCTGGTCGATGGTGCCTTCGGCAAGCACCGAGCCCTCGTGCAGACAGGTGACCTTGACGTCGAGGTCGCGCACGAAGGCCATGTCGTGCTCGACCACGATCACCGTGCGGTCGCGGTTGATTTCCTTGAGCAGCTCCGCGGTTTGCCGCGTCTCGGCGTCGGTCATGCCGGCGACCGGCTCGTCGACCAGAAGGAGCTTCGGCTCCTGCGCCAGCAGCATCCCGATTTCGAGCCATTGCCGCTGGCCGTGCGACAGGCTCGCCGCCAGGCGATCGCGCACCGCGGTCAGGCGGATGATCTCCAGCAATTGCTCGATGCGGCGGCGCTCGTCGGTCGTCTCGCGCCACCACAGCGCGGCGCGCGCGCGGCGGTCGGATTTGAGCGCCAGCTCCAGATTGTCGTAGACGGTATGGCTCTCGAACACCGTCGGCTTCTGAAACTTGCGGCCGATGCCGAGCTCGGCGATCTCGGCCTCGTCGAGCCGGGTCAGATTATGCAAGCCGTCGAACGTCACTTCACCGAGGTCGGGTCGAGTCTTGCCGGTGACCACGTCCATCATCGTGGTCTTGCCGGCGCCGTTCGGGCCGATGATGGCGCGCATCTCGCCGGGCTCGATGGCGAAGGAGAGATTGTTGAGCGCCTTGAAGCCGTCGAACGAGACGGTGACGCCGTCGAGGTAGAGGAGTGCGGTGGTCAGCGCTTCCATCGTCCGTTGTTCCTCACTCCGCCGGCAACGGCTCGGTGACGCCGTCTTCGGCTGCCGCCGACGCCCGGTCGCGGCGCAGCGCCGTCCAGTGCCGCATCGTGCCGACCACGCCGCGCGGCAGCAGCAGCGTTACGGCGATAAACAGCGCGCCGAGCATGAACAGCCAATAGGGCGCCAGCGCGCCGGTGGTGAAGAAGGTCTTGGCATAGTTGACGAGCACAGCGCCGATCACCGCGCCGGTCAGCGTGCCGCGGCCGCCGACCGCGACCCAGATCACCGCCTCGATGGAATTGCCGGGGGCGAACTCGCTCGGATTGATGATGCCGACCTGCGGGACATAGAGCGCGCCGGCGATGCCGGCCATGCAGGCCGAGACGGTGAACACCACGAGCTTGTAGGATTCGACGCGATAGCCGAGGAAGCGCGTGCGCGCCTCGGCGTCGCGGATCGCGATCAGCACCTTGCCGAACTTCGAGGTGACGATGGCGCGGCAGAGAATGAAGCCGAGCATGATCGCGACGCACGAGATCGCGAACAGCGCCGCGCGCGTCGTCTCCGCCTGGACGTTGAAACCGAGAATATCCTTGAAGTCGGTGAGGCCGTTGTTGCCGCCGAAGCCGAAATTGTTGCGGAAGAAGCCGAGCATCAGCGCGAAGGTGAGCGCCTGGGTGATGATCGAGAGGTAGACGCCGGTGACGCGGCTCCTGAACGCGAACCAGCCGAACACGAAGGCGAGCACGCCCGGGACCAGCACCACCATCAGCGCGGCATAGGGAAAATACTGGAAGCCGTACCAATACACCGGCAGATGCTTCCAGTTCAGGAACACCATGAAATCCGGCAGGATCGGATCGGCGTAGACGCCGCGGGTGCCGATCTGCCGCATCAGATACATGCCTATGGCATAGCCGCCGAGCGCGAAGAAGGCGCCGTGGCCAAGCGAGAGAATGCCGCAAAATCCCCAGATCAGGTCGATCGCCAGCGCCAACAGCGCATAGCACGCGTATTTGCCGAACAGCGAGACCAGATAGGTCGGCACGTGGAGCGCCGAAGATTCCGGCACCGCCAGATTGAGCACCGGCACGCCGACGGCAATGGCGGCGATGATGATCAGGAACAGCGCCGCGCCGCGATCAAGCGAACGGATCAGGACGTGCGAAGTCATGCCTCAACCGCGCGGCCTTTGAGGGCGAACATGCCCCGCGGCCGTTTCTGGATGAAGAGGATGATGAGCACAAGGATGGCGATCTTGCCAAGCACCGCGCCGGCAAAGGGCTCGAGGAACTTGTTGGCCTCGCCGAGCACGAAGGAGCCGACCAGCGTGCCCCACAGATTACCGACGCCGCCGAACACCACGACCATGAAGCTGTCGATGATGTAGCCTTGGCCGAGATTGGGGCTGACATTGTCGATCTGCGACAGGGCGACGCCGGCCATGCCGGCGATGCCGGAGCCTAGGCCGAATGTCAGGGCGTCGACGCGGCTGGTGCGGATGCCCATCGACGCCGCCATGGCGCGGTTCTGCGTCACGGCGCGCATTTCGAGGCCGAACCGGGTGAAGCGCAGCAGCGCGAGCAACGCAACGAACACCGCAAGCGCAAAGCAGATGATCCAGAGCCGGTTATAGGTGATGGTGATGCCGCCGACGTCGAAGGCACCGCTCATCCAGGACGGGTTGCCGACCTCGCGATTATTCGGACCGAAGGCGGTACGCACCGCCTGCTGCAGGATCAACGACAGCCCCCAGGTCGCCAGCAGCGTCTCCAGCGGCCGGCCATAGAGGAAGCGGATGATGCCGCGCTCGATCAAGATGCCGACGAATCCAGCGACCAGAAAGGCGAGCGGGATGGCGATCGCCAGCGAATAATCAAACAAGGCGGGGTTTCGGGTGCGGATCGTCTCCTGGACCACGAAAGTGACATAGGCGCCGAGCATGACCATCTCGCCATGTGCCATGTTGATCACGCCCATGACGCCGAAGGTGATGGCAAGCCCGATCGCGGCGAGCAGCAGGACCGAGCCGAGCGAGACGCCGTACCAGGCGTTCTGCACCGTATTCCACAATACCAGGCGGTTGTTGATGGCGGCGATCGCGGCGGCCGCCGCTTTCATCACCGGCGCCGAGGTGCCGGCCGGCAGACTGGAAAGGAGCGCCAGCGACTCCTGATCGGCGCGTTCGCGCACGATGTCGACGGCGGCGAGCTTGTCCTCGTCCTTAGCGCTGTCGCTGAACAGCACGGCGGCGGCACGCGCCTCGATCAGCGCGCGCTTGACCCGCGGATCCTGCTCCTTGGCGATGGCGGTCTCGAGCGTCGGCAAGGCGCGCACGTCGCGCGACTTGAACACGGCCTGCGCCGCTTCGAACCGCGCGTCCGGATTGCGCGCCAGAAGCGTCAGCCCGCCGAGCGCGGCCTCGATCGCGCCCCGCAGCCGATT
>JASHXX010000069.1 GCA_030043335.1 Xanthobacteraceae bacterium | reverse complement strand
AGCTGCCGAAGCTTCTGCGCGCGCTCGGCGTTGATCCGGAGAAGCTTGCCGCAGATGATCCTTCGACCATGCGCGACTTGCAGCGCATCTGCATCCAATGCGGTCACAAGGGCGAGTGCCGGCACGATCTCGCAGCCGGCACTGCCCCCAGCCGCTATCGCGACTATTGTCCGAACGCGATGTCGGTCGAGGCGCTGTTCCGGGCGAAATGATCGGTCAAAGCGCGGCGACCTTCACGGCGCGAACAGGACGCTCTTCGGCGAGATCCGGAGGCAATCATGGCTATGCAGTCATGGCTGCGTCCCGCTCGTTCTAAATCGAACCGCAACCTTGCTTATCGCTGCTGTACTGAGCGGGACTTGTGGGCATGGCGCTCGGTAAGGGTGCCACTATCATCCACGATCGGCTTTCGGGTTCTACGGCGAGCGAGTCGACTTACCAACCGCCTTCGCTAAACGAGACTTCAGGGCTGCGGACGTGGACGCTATCCCGATCCGAACACGCAAACGTGTCGAGGGCCGGTTGACCTTGGCAACTGAGTCTCCATTTTTTTTGAGCGGCCGACTAGCCGGTCCGCGCGGGGCTTCATCATGCAAACCCTAATGGGGCCGCAGTCTAGCACCTTACCACGCTGCACGGCCACCGGGGCGGATCGGGTCAGCAGGTTGTCGTTCGAATCATCGGGGCCAAAGCTTTGCTGTCGGTGTCGTCTGCTTGACTTAAGTCAAGGCAAGGTTTGCACATAGTCGCTTAGTCGGCTGGGGGCGCTTTTGTTTGCCGACGACCTCAGGCCTAGCGAGGAACGAAATCGTTTGACGGGATCAACAAAAAACAACTCAGGGAGTATACCGACATGAAACGCTTTGGATTGGCGTCTGCCGCTCTGTTGGCGGCCTGCCTGCTGTCGGGCGCCAGCCACGCCGCTGGCGCAATCAAGGTCGGGGTGGTCATGCCCTATTCGGGTCAATTCGCCGATCTCGCCAAGCAGATGGACAACGGTATCAAAATCTACATGCAGCAGCACGGCGACAAGGTCGCCGACAAAACGATCGAGATCATCCGCAAGGACGTCGGCGGCATCGACCCGCCGACCGCCAAGCGGCTGGCGCAGGAGTTGGTGGTGCGCGACCAGGTCGACATCTTGGCTGGCTGGCTGCTTACCCCGAACGCGATTGCGGGCTGCAGCGTTTCGGCCGAGGCGAAGAAATTTATGGTGATCATGAACGCGGCGACCTCGATCATCACCGACAAGTCGCCTTACTGCACGCGTACCTCCTTCACGCTGCCGATGATCACCATGGCGCTCGGTCAATGGGCCGCGAAGCAAGGCATTAAGAACGACTACACCATGACCGCCGACTACGCGCCGGGTCATGACGCAGAAGAGGGTTTCATCGACGGCTTCAAGGAGGCCGGCGGCGAAATCGTCGGCTCCGTGCGCATGGCAGTGAAGAATCCGGACTTCTCGGCTTACGTCCAGCGCGCGAAAGATCTCAATCCGCAGTCTATCTTCGTGTTCATCCCCGGCGGCTCGCAGCCGGCGGCTTTTGGCAAGGCGCTAGCCGAGCGCGGCATGAGCGCCCAGGCGATCAAGGTGTTGGGCACGCAAGAGCTAGCTGACGACGCGGCGATCAAATCGATGGGCAACGATGCGGTTGGCATCATCACTGCCGGCAACTACAACTACAACTACGATTCCGCGATGAACAAGGAGTTCGTGGCGGCCTATCGGAGCATCTCTGGCGACGAGAATCCCGACTTCGGGGCGGTCGGCGGCTATGACGGTATGCACCTGATCTACACGGCGCTGCGCAAGACCGATGGCAAGACCGACGCCCAGGAACTGATCGCCGCGGCCAAGGGCATGAAATGGGAAAGCCCGCGCGGGCCGATGATGATCGACCCGACGACTCGTGACGTCGTGCAGACTATCTACATTAGCAAGGTCGAGGATAGGGGCGGCAAACACCTCAATGCGGTGATCGACAGCATCCCGGACGTGCACGACCCGGTGCACGCGGGGCAGATGAAATAGCTGCGGACCCTAGCTCGATCCGAATGGGGCGGCCGCAAGCGGTCGCCCCATTTGTCGTTGGCCGTATCGCGGGTAGATTGAAACCGGGGTTATCGCTAATCGATGTCAAGTCTCGGCTGAGGAACCGACATTAATCATGCTCCCTCCCGTCTTCGGCGTCCTGTTCGACGGCATCGCCTACGGGATGCTGCTGTTCCTGATGTCGGTCGGGCTGTCGGTGACACTCGGGCTTATGAATTTTGTCAATCTTGCGCACTGCGCATTCGCAATGGTGGGCGGCTATGTCGCCGTGCTGCTGATCCGCAACTTCGGTTGGCCGTTTTTCGGTACGCTGCCCATGGCGTTCTTGGTTGCGGCGGTGGTTAGCATCCTTTTCGAGCGCGTCCTGTACCGGCCACTTTACCGGCGCAGCGATCTTGACCAGGTACTGCTCACCATTGGCATCACCTTCGTCTCGGTGGCGGCGGCAGCCTATTTCTTCGGCACGCAGCAGCAACCGATCGAGCTCCCGAATTACATGCGCGGTTCTTACCACGTGATGGGCCTCGATATCGGGGTCTACCGGTTGTTTCTTATTGCGGTGAGTGCGGTCATCACGATCTTGCTCATCGGCACAATCGAACTAACCCGCTTCGGCGCGCAGGTGCGCGCGGCGGTCGACAATCAGCGCATGGCGAGCGGGCTCGGCATCAATGTCGAGCGCACCTTCGCCATCACCTTCGCTCTCGGCTCAGGGCTGGCGGGTTTAGGCGGGGCGCTTGCCATCGAGATCGTCGGGCTCGATCCCAATTTCGCCTTTACCTATCTGATCTATGTGCTGATCGTAGTTGCGGTGGGCGGACTCGGCTCGATCGCCGGCTCGCTGGCGGCGGCGGTTCTGATCGGCGTCAGCGACATCGCCGGTAAATACTACGTGCCGCAGCTCGGCGCCTTCCTCATTTATCTGGTCATGCTCGCCGTGCTGATGTGGCGGCCGACGGGCCTGGCGGGAAGACGCTAGCGATGCCGGTGACGGCGCAGATGGGCCTGGAGCCGGTCGGCTATCTCAAGGCGCAGACGCGTTGGGGTGCGGCCGAGACCCTGTTCTGGCTAGCTACGCCGCTGCCGTTCTATTTCTTGCCCGCCTATCTGCAACTCGCCAGCCAAATCGCCATTACCGCGCTGTTTGCGCTCTCGCTCGACCTGATAGTCGGCTATGCTGGTATTGTATCGCTTGGCCACGCTGCGTTTTTCGGCACTGGCGCCTATGCTGCTGGGCTGTTCTCAAAATTCGTTTGGGGGGAGCCGCTTACCGGCCTTATCGTAGGCGCGATGGTGTCCAGCCTCGTCGGCTATGCGACCAGCTTCATCATCGCGCGCTTTCGCCATCTCGCGCTGATCATGCTGACGCTCGGCTTTGGCTTACTGCTGGGCGCGGCGGCGAATAGTGCGAGCTGGCTGACCGGCGGCAGCGACGGCCTGCAGGGCGTGAACATCTGGCCGCTGCTCGGGCGCTTCAACTGGGACGTCTATGGTTATACCGCCTATGGCTATTCGCTCGTGGTGCTCTTCGTGCTGTTCCTGTTCGCGCGGCGGCTGATTCATTCGCCGTTCGGCTTGGCGCTGCGTGGAATCCGCGAGAATTTTCTGCGCATGCCCGCGATCGGTGCGCCGAGCCGCGCGCATATCCGTACCGCCTATACGATCTCGGCGGCGATGGCGGGGGTCGCCGGCGCGCTTATCGCGCAGACCACTCAGACGGTCGCGCTCGATTCACTCGGCTTCGAGCGATCGGCCGAAATCTTGATCATGGTGGTGCTGGGCGGCGCTGGTAGACTTTACGGCGGCCTAATCGGTGCGCTCGTTTTCATGATCGCGCGCGACCAGTTCTCTGGTATCGAGCCGGAACATTGGTATTTCTGGATCGGCGTGTTGCTGGTCGCCGTCGTGGTGTTCCTGCCGAACGGCATTTTGGGCGGCCTGTCGCGCTTTGTCGCGCACTGGAGGGCGAAGTGAGCGCCCCCGCTTTGTCCACACGGCAATTGTCCAAGAGATTCGACTCGCTGGTGGTGGCGCGTGACATCGCGCTCGAACTGCCGGTGGGCGCGCGCTACGCGCTGATTGGGCCGAATGGCGCTGGCAAGACCACGCTGATCAATCTGATGACCGGCATGCTGGCGCCAGATGCCGGGCGGATTTTTCTGTGCGAAAACGACATTACCGGCCTCGAGCCGCAGGAACGTGTGCGGCGGGGTCTAGCGCGTACCTTCCAGATCAACACGTTGTTCGCGGGCTTGAACGCGCTCGAAGCCGTGACGCTTGCCGTGTGTGAGCGGCGCGGGCTGTCGCGCGAATTCTGGCGTAATGTTGCGGTGCATAAAGAGGCGATTGACGAGGCGCACGACATCTTGGTGAAGCTCAGGCTGGGGGAAATCTGCTATCAGCCGACGCGCGAATTACCCTACGGGCGACAGCGGCTGTTGGAGATCGCGCTGGCGTTGGCGACTAGGCCGAAGGTGCTGTTGCTCGACGAACCAGCGGCCGGCGTGCCGCCAGAAGAAAGCAGCGACATTTTCGAGGTGGTGGCCGGGCTATCGACCGACCTTGCGCTGCTGTTCATCGAGCACGACATGCACGTGGTGTTTCGCTTCGCGACGCAAATCATCGTGATGGTCGGCGGCACGGTGTTCGCCGAAGGCTCGCCGGCCGAGATCGCCGCCCATCCGGGCGTGCGAGAAGTCTACTTGGGGACGCGCAAGCATGGCTGAAGCGCTGCTCAAGTTGGAGCGCGTGACCGCGGGCTATGGCGATGCGGTGGTCCTGCACGAAGTGTCGTTCGAATTGCCGGAGAACAGCAGCCTGACGCTACTCGGCCGCAACGGCGTCGGCAAGTCGACGGTACTGCTCACCATCATGGGCTACACGCAATTCCGCGGCGGGTGCGTTAAGTGGCGCGGCCAGGATATCTCGCGGCTGCCGCCGCACCGGCGCGCCTCAGTCGGCATCGCCTGGGTGGCGCAGGAGCGCGAGATTTTCCCCTCGTTGACGGTGCAAGAGAACCTGACGGTGGCGGCGCGGGCGGGCCCGTGGGATCTTGCAAGCATGTTCAAGCTGTTTCCGCGGCTGGAAGA
>JASHXX010000068.1 GCA_030043335.1 Xanthobacteraceae bacterium | reverse complement strand
GACCGCCAACATCACGATAACCAACTCAAGCGGCCAGACGGCTTTCACCGGCACAACCACGCTCAACGCCGGAACCCAGACCTACACCTGGAACGGCCAAGGCAACAGCAGCGTGATCTGGCCGGACGGCAACTACACCATGACCATCAGCGCCACCGGCGCCAACGGCCAGCCCGTCACCGTGTCGACGCAGGTGCAAGGCGTCGTCACCGGCGTCAATTTGAGCCAGAACCCGCCGCAGCTCACGGTCGGCGGACAAAGCATCCCCATCAATCAAATCCAGTCGATCAGCCGCTGATTTTCTCCTCGGGATCCCGGAATTGGCGCGGGGCGTGCAGGTTCCGTCGGCAAAGGACTCCAATCGATCGTTAGGCTTAGGCAAATTTTAAGCGGCCATACGTAAGGTCTAAGCCTCGTCGTGTGTCGAGTTCGTGAGAGTTGCTATGACCGAACCCCATCGCCCGAGGGTCAAGTATGTTATCGGGCCGGACGGTTCCCCACTGACCATCGCCGATTTGCCGGCGCCGGGAACCAAGCGTTGGGTGATTCGCCGCAAGGCGGAAGTCGTCGCCGCGGTCCGCGGCGGCCTGCTTTCCCTTGAGGAGGCGTGCAGCCGCTATACGCTGACGGTCGAGGAATTCCTGTCCTGGCAATATTCGATCGACCAGCACGGCCTCGCGGGCCTGCGCACCACCCGCATTCAGCAATATCGCCAGTAACGCGCGCTTAATCGGTCTTACCGAATCGCCAACCGTCGCCGCTGCGGCCGCAGCGTCATTGCGGAATCGGTCGCCCGTCGGAAACCGCACCCCTGGCGGCATCGCCCATCGGCCAGCCGCCGATTGCCACCCGCGGAATCAAGCCCGGCCGCAGGCCACTGCTTTTGCGGCGCCGCCAGAGGTCCATTAACCCAGTGCTAACTATAGACCGGGCAAATATTGCCCAGCGGGGCGTGCAGGCCGCGCCGAGCGGGGGAACAAACCCGGTGAAGGGTCTCTTGGATTTCGTGAGGACGGTTGGCGCTGGGCGCATCGCCGCAATGGGCGCCGTCACCATCACGCTCATCGGTTTCTTTGCCTTCCTGATGCTGCGCGTGACCGCACCGCAGATGACGCCGCTGTTCACCGACCTTAGCTTCGAGGACTCCACCGCGATCGTGAAGGAGCTGGAGCGCCAGAGCATCCCTTACGAGCTGCGCAATGACAGCAGCATCGTCATGGTCCCCAAGGACCGCGTCGCGCGGCTGCGCATGGGGCTCGCAGAGGGCGGGCTGCCCAAGGGCGGCGGCGTCGGCTACGAGATCTTCGACAAATCCGACGCGCTCGGCACCACCAGCTTCGTTCAAAACATCAACAACCTGCGGGCGCTTGAGGGCGAGCTGGCGCGCACCATCCGCGGGCTCGATCGGGTTCAGGCCGCGCGCGTCCATTTGGTGATGCCGGAGCGGCCGCTGTTCTCGCGCGACAAGGCCGAGCCCTCGGCTTCGATCGTGCTCAAGGTGCGCGGCGCGCTCGAGCCGCAGCAGGTGCGTGCCATCCGCCACCTCGCAGCCTCTGCCGTCAACGGCTTAAAGCCGCAGCGGGTATCGATCGTCGACGAAGCCGGCCATCTCCTCGCCGATGGCGCCGGCGACGATCCGAACGGCGTCGGCGAGGTCAGTGCCGACGAAAGACAGGCGGCGTTCGAGAAGCGGTTGCGCGAGCAGATCGAGGCGATCGTCACCTCCGTCGTCGGACCGGGCCGCGCGCGCGTCGAGCTCACCGCGGATTTCGACTTCAACCGCGTCACCCAGACCTCGGACAAATACGATCCGGAAGGCCGCGTGGTGCGTTCGAGCCAGACGCGCGAGGAGACCTCGGCCTCCAACGACGGCCGGGAGAATCAAGTCACCGTCGGCAACGAAATACCCGGCGGCAATCAGCGCCAGGCGCCTCCGCCGGAGGCCAATGCCGCGCCGCGCGACCAGAGCCGGAAATCGGAGGAGATCATCAACTACGAGATCTCCAAGACCAGCAAGACCGAGATCATCGAAGGCGGCCGGGTCAACCGCATCTCGGTCGCGGTCCTGGTCGACGGCACTTACGGCAAGAACGACAAGGGTGAGGCCAGCTATCAGCCGCGCAGCAAGGAAGAGATCGAGCAGATCGCTGCCCTGGTGCGCACCGCGATCGGCTTCGACCAGAAGCGCGGCGACCAGGTCCAGGTCGTCAATCTGCGCTTCGCCGAGACTCCCGCGGCCGCGCCGATCAGCGAGCCGAACGGCTGGCTTCCGGCGCTGCAATTCACCAAGGACGACATCATGCGCGCGATCGAGATGCTGGTGATGGGCCTCCTCGGTCTGGTCGTCCTGCTCCTGGTGGTGCGGCCGCTCGTGCGCCGCGTGCTTGCCCCGGACGAGCGCGCGGCGGCATTGCTGCCCGCGAGCGCCGCGGGCGACGCGACCGCAATTCCTGCGCCCGTCCCGGCCGCACCGGAACCCGAACCGGTGAAGGCGGCGCCGAGCCAGACCGCCAAGATGATCGACATCGCCCAGGTGCAGGGGCAGGTGCACGCCCAATCGGTGCAGAAGGTCGGCGACCTCGCCGACAAGAACCCCAGTGAAACCGTTTCCATCATCCGCCAGTGGCTCAGTGAGAGCGCCGCCGCCTGATCGAATGACCCATGCCTTCCGCTTACGCCGATAAGAATGCGGCCGCCGCGCAAGTCGGCAGCGCACTCGCGAGCCTCGCCAGCGCCGGCCATGGCCCCGCGTCGAAGCGCGAGCTCAGCGGACCGGAGCGCGCCGCCGTGCTGATGCTCGCGCTGGGCGAGCAGCACGGCGCCAAGGTCTGGGGCATGCTCGATGACGACGAATTGCGGCAGATCTCGATCGTGATGTCGACCATCGGCACGATTGAAGCCGAGCTCGTCGAGAATCTGCTGCTCGAG
>JASHXX010000067.1 GCA_030043335.1 Xanthobacteraceae bacterium | reverse complement strand
AGAGCAAAATCCTGCAGAAGATCTACGTCAGCCCGTCGTTGGTGGAGTTTACGCCGCCGCCGTCGATTGAGCGAGGAAGCGGAAGCGCGTTTGCCGAAAACGACCGCCTCAAGGACGTCGAGGCGATCGCCCTTAATCAGATCGAAGGTCCTGAAGACGTCATCTTCGATCGTAAGGATCACCTCTACACGGTCAACCGCAACGGCTCCATCATCAGGTTTCTGGCGCCGAACTACGAGCATCGCGAAGAATTTGCACGCATTGGCGGACGTCCGCTCGGCCTGGCGCTCGACCGTAATGAGAACCTCATCGTTTGTGTCGCCGGGATGGGCGTCTATGGCGTGCGGCCGGACCGCACCGTGTTCAAGGTCACCGACCAAACGAAGCGGACTTGGTATAGACCAAAGGATGATTCTCGGCTGTGGCTCGCTGACGACCTCGACATCGCGGCCGACGGTAAGATCTATTTCAGCGACGCGACGACGCGCTATGACCTGACCGATTGGGCGCTGGACGGTTTCGAGGGCCGCGGCAACGGTCGCCTGATGTGTCATGATCCTGCGACTGGCTCGACCCGGACCATACTGAAGAACCTCGCGTTTCCCAACGGAGTCTGCATATCGCACGATGGCCGCTCGGTGCTCTGGGTCAGCACCTGGTTGTGCAAGATCTATCGTTACTGGATCGAAGGGGAGAAGGCCGGGGCGCTCGAGGTCTTGTTCGATAATCTTCCCGGATATCCTGACAATATCAATCGAGCATCCGACGGAAATTACTGGCTCGCATTGGTGGGTATCCGCTCGCCGGTCTACGACCTGGCAATGGCCGACCCTGGTTTCAGGATTCGCATGGTCAAGCAGATTCCGCCCGATGAGTGGCTATGCCCCGGCATCAATTTCGGCTGTGTGATCAAGTTCGATGATCAGGGACATGTGCTTGAGTCCCTTTGGGACCCGGGCGCGCGCTCACACCCCACGATCACGTCAATGCGTGAGCACAAAGGTTACCTCTACATCGGCGGCTTAGAGAACAATCGTATTGGCCGATTGCGCCTCCCCAACGCTGACCAGAATTGGACGAGCTGGGATTCGTATTGGGGAATAAAGAGCAAGAGAATGGCGCCCGAAGCGGCTACCGCGGGGAGGTTGGACCTTGTCGCTGGCGCGTGACATCGTCGACCGTATCTTCTGGCCGGATCGGGACGTTCACGCGATACCGGTACTTGACGGCGGATTCTCTCCCAACCAGCGGCTCGAGGAGTGCGAACACCTTAGCGATTTTCCCGCCGCCGATGCATTAGCAGTGGGTCCCGACGGCCGCCTCTACCTCTCCTCGGGCAACACCGTGTTTGCGTGCGAGGGCGACCGGTTCCAATCGCGGAAGGTGTTTGCGACGGTCGAAACGACGGCAGGCGCGCTTGCGTGGTCCCCCGACGCGGTGTTGCACGTCGCCGTGGCTGATCGCGGGCTGGTGGCGCTCGACAAGAGCGGCACCATAGTTGCTAGATTGACCGAGTCCGCGGGTGCACCAATCCGCTGTGTGACGGCGGTGGCCATCGCGTCCGATGGTACGATCTTCGTAACAGACGGCTCGCGCAACAATGACCCCGAGCAATGGCTGCCGGATCTTATGCAAAATCAGCCAGGTTCCGGTCGGCTTGTCGCACTGGCGCCGGGTCTCCGCGACGCGAAGGTGATCGCCGATAGACTCTCGTGGCCCGCCGGCGCCGTGGTTTCGCACGGTGAGCGTGAAGTGTTGTTCACCGAGGCCTGGAAACATCGCCTTCTGGCGGTTTCGAGAGCCGACGGGCGCGTCCGCGTAATCGTCAAGAACTTTGCCGGGTATCCTGGTCGCTTGGCACGAGCCGCCAGCGGTGATTACTGGGCTTCCTTTTTCGCCCTACGTACTCAGTTGACTGAGTTCGTGCTTCGCGAGCAGCCGTTCCGAGAACAAATGATGAAGCAAGTTCCGCCATCGCTTTGGATAGGACCGACGCTCGGGGGACGGTTCGACTACCGCGAGCCGACCCAGATCGGCCGCATCAAGAAACTTGGCATCCAGAAACCTTGGGCGCCGCCGCGATCCTACGGACTTGTCGCACGCCTCGCTGAAAGCGGGGATGCGGTGGAAAGTCTGCACAGCCGCGTTTCCGGAAATGTCCACGGCGTGACCGCAGCGATCGAGCACAATGGCTGCCTCTTGGTCGCTTCCAAGGGACACGGAAAGCTGGTGGCGGCACAGCTTAGGCCAATGTCATGATGGAAGCGACGAAAACAGAGCACGTTGCTCCGATTCTCCAGGTGGTGCGCGGCTCAAAGGTCTACGGTGGCGTGCACGCACTCGACGGTGTCGATTTTGATTTGCGGCCGGGCGAGATTCATGGCCTTCTGGGCGAGAACGGAGCCGGAAAATCAACGCTCTGCAAGGCGATTGCTGGCGCCATTGAGCTATCGTCGGGCGACTATTTTCTGGCCGGTCAGCGCGTTTCCTTCGCCTCGCCCGGCGAAGCGCTGAAGGCTGGCATCGCCATGGTTTATCAGGAAACGAGCCTCGTTCCGTCGATGACGGTAGCGCAGAACCTTGAACTTGGAATGGAGCGGTTCTTTACGGTATTTCGCAGAATTAACATTGCCGCCCAGCAGTCGCAGCAAGCGTTGAACTTCAATGTCGATCCCCTGGCTTTGGTCGAAACCCTAGGCACGGCAAAGCGGCAGATGGTAGAGATCGCGAGGGCCGTCCGGCACAACGCGAGAGTCATTATTTTCGATGAGCCGACGGCGAGCCTCACACCGGAAGAAATTCAACACCTTTTTCACTTGTTGCGTAGCCTGCGTTCCCAAGGCGTCGGCATCATTTTCATTTCGCATGCCATCGAGGAAGCGCTCAATATCGCTGACCGCATAACCGTTCTGCGCGACGGTAAGTTGATTCGGACCGGCCCGGCAACCGACCTGGATCGCGCGCAGGTGGTGCGGCTGATGGTCGGCCGCGATATATCTGCAACCTACTATGCGTCGCACGTCAGCGGGGCGGACGCGTGGGCGCGCCCGCCGATTTCGCGCGAGCGTCGGCCTGTTCTCGTGGTCGAAAATGTCACCATGGGCAGTGTGGTTAAGAACATGTCGTTCTCGGTCTATGCCGGGGAGGTCGTAGGGGTGGCAGGCCTGGTCGGATCCGGTCGGACCGAGATAGCACACGTCATCTGCGGGGCACGCAAGCGCAACTTCCTGCGCGGCGGCCTGATCTACCTGAATGGACATCCTGTCCGTTATCGGGTTCCGCGTCAGGCGATTAAGGATGGAATTGTGTACATAACAGAAGACCGCAAGCTTGACGGTTTCTTCGAAACAATGACGGCCGACGACAATATCTATCTCGGCTACCTGGCGTCGACGAAACACCGCCGCCGCCTCTATTCCCTGAAGGAGCGCAGGTCCGTTGCAGACCGCTGGATCGGCAGCCTTGCGATATCGGCACTCAAGCGCACGCTGCGGATCATCGAGTATTCTGGAGGCAATCAACAGAAGGTCGTCGTAGCAAAATCTCTGGCACAGGAGCCGACAGTGGTAATTTTTGACGAACCGACCCGCGGCGTGGACGTAGGTGCGATTCCGCAAATCAACGCTGCCATCCGGTCACTAGCCGCGCAGGGTAAAGCGGTGGTCGTGATTTCGTCGTATCTCCCTGAAATTTTGGCAGTATCCGATCGTATCCTGGTGGCGCGCGGCGGCAGGATCGTCGAAGACATCCCGGCATCAGCGGCGACTGAAGAAAAGATTATGTATGCTGCAATACACTAGATGATCCTTGCGCAATCCCTATGCGGCGCTTCGGGCTACACCCATTTGTCAGCTTAGTGTCACCCCATCAGCTCTTAGCAATGCTCCGGTTAGAAAACTGAAGACGAAAAGAGAAAAGGAATTATTGCCGCAGGCCTCTGGGCAGGAGCGTCGCACTCGTCACAGGGGCAGTGGAGAGTGAACGAGCAGCCGATGGCAAAGTTAAATCGTAACGGCGTCAATATCTATTATGAGGTGTACGGCACCGGTCCCGTGATTCTGCTTTCGCACGGCTATTCCGCCACCTCGGAAATGTGGCGGGGACAGATCGAGCCACTCAGCCGCGAGCACACGCTGATGCTCTGGGACATGCGCGGTCACGGGTTAAGTGACTACCCGGTGGATCCCGCGGCGTACAGCGAAGCGGCAACCGTGGCCGATATGGCCGCGCTACTTGATGCCGTGAATGCGCCGAGTGCTATTGTCGGTGGTCTCTCGCTCGGCGGTTACATGTCGTTGGCCTTTCACAAAGCTCATCCGGATCGGGTCAAGGCACTGCTGGTCATCGACACGGGGCCTGGATATCGGAGCGATCAAGCACGGGCGGAGTGGAATCGCTTCGCGCTGGATAGAGCACAGCGTCTGGAAAAGGAGGGCCTGGCCGCGTTGAATGTGGCGTCGGCCGAGGTAATGGCGAGCCGTCACCGCTCTGCTGAAGGCCTAATACTCGCCGCTCGCGGTATGCTGACACAGCACAATGCGGCGGTGATTGACGCTTTGTCGAACATTTCCGTTCCAACGATTGTGATCGTCGGGGCCAACGACAAACCATTCCTGAACGCTGCCGATTATATGGCAAAGAAAATCCCGGGGGCAGAAAAGGTCACAGTCCCCGATGCCGGCCACGCGGTAAATCTCGACCAGCCTGCCGCCTTTAACGCGGCAGTATTGGACTTCCTAGACCGGCTGCGCTGACGGACGGCTTGCGTTAATCTTTTCGCGTTTCACGGGTGTGCCCTCAAGCTAGCGGCGGCTAGGCGGGCGATTTCTATTTCGCTTACATGATTCCGACTGGCGGCGCTGGTTGCGGTGAACTAGGCGGTGTTGACAGCGGCGACCCCGGATCAAAAATGTTTTTGCTGGAGAAAATAGCATTCGTTGACCTTCTTCGTGATTCACCCGCGTACGACCTGCTGACCGACCGACAGGTGGCAAGAGGAGGACCAGCGACTCTAGATTAGCCCGCTCGGTCTCCTGGCCGAGTTGACGCACCGTTGTCCGCTCGGTTGCCCCTATTGCTCCAATCCGATCGCGCTCGATCCGCGCGAGAGCGAGCTCGACACCGA
>JASHXX010000066.1 GCA_030043335.1 Xanthobacteraceae bacterium | reverse complement strand
GTGCGAATTGCCGAGGAAGTAGGTCGGCGTCTTCGACGAGCAGCCGATGCCGGAGAGCTTGGCGACCCGATGCGGCGCGATCGACAATTCGAAACAGGCTTCGATGATCGAGGCCGAGATCGAGTCGTGGCCGCAGCCGGCGCACAGTGTCGAGACGCTGCCCTCGTAGTCGCGATGGGTGTAGCCGAGCTCGTTCTTCGGCAGCTCGGGATGGTGGAATTTCGGCTTGGTCAGGTAGGTCATGACACCACCTTGCCCTTGCGCAGCGGCGTCACCTTGAGCGCGTCGAGGTGATCGGCGATCACACGGGAGATGAAGCGCGCGGTGATCGGCGTGCCGTCATAGTGCAGGATCGGCACCAGCCGCACCGGGTCGATGCTGCATTCATTGACAATCAGCGAGCGCAATTGCGAGTCGCGATTCTGCTCGACGACGAACACGAAATCATGCTCGCCGATGAAGCTGGTCACGCTCGAGTGGAACGGGAAGGCGCGCACCCGTAATCGGTCGAGCACGTGCCCGGCGGCCTCGAGGAGTTCGATCGCCTCATCCATCGCCGGCGAGGTCGAGCCGAAATAGATGACGCCGTATTTCGTCGGCTTCTTGGAGTTCGCCTGCAACGGCCGCGGCACCAAGTCCTTCGCCGTTTCGAACTTGCGCAACAGCCGCTGCATGTTGTCGGCGTAGGCCGGGCCTTCTTCGGTGTAGCGCGCGTAGCGATCATGTGAGGTGCCGCGGGTGAAGAACGAGCCCTGGGTTGGATGGGTGCCGGGCAGCGTGCGGTAGGGAATGCCGTCGCCGTCGACGTCGAGATAGCGTCCGAAATCCTTGCCGGCTTCGAGCATCGCCGCCGTCATCACCTTGCCGCGGTCGAACTTGCGGCTGTCGTCCCAGGCAAGCGGGCGGGAAAGGCGATGGTTCATGCCGATGTCGAGGTCGAGCATGACGAATACCGGCGTCTGCAGTCGATCGGCGAGGTCGAACGCCGCGGCGGCGAATTCGAAGGCTTCCGCCGGATCCTCGGGGAACAGGAGCACGTGCTTGGTATCGCCGTGCGACGCGTAGGCGGTCGAGATGATGTCGGTCTGCTGCGTGCGTGTCGGCATGCCGGTGGAGGGTCCGGCGCGCTGGACGTCGAAGATCACCGCGGGGATCTCGGCAAAGTAAGCCAGCCCGACGAATTCCTGCATTAGCGAAATTCCCGGCCCGGAGGTGGCGGTAAAGGCGCGGGCGCCGTTCCAGCCGGCGCCGATGACGATGCCGATCGAAGCGAGCTCATCCTCGGCCTGGATAATGGCGAACCTGTTCTTTTTCGTTGCCGGATCGACGCGCAGGCGGTTGCAGTGGCCGGTGAAGGCATCGGCAAGCGAGGATGACGGCGTGATCGGGTACCAGGCGCAGACGGTGGCGCCGCCGTAGATCGCGCCCAGCGCGGCGGCCGAATTGCCCTCGATGAAGATACGCTCGCCGACGGCATTGGCGCGCTTCAAACGCAAGCCGATCGGATGGTCGAGGTTCATCATCACCCAGTCGCGGCCAAGGTGGAGCGCGTGCCTGTTGGCGTCGAACAGCTTCTCCTTGCCTTTGAACTGCTCGGCGATCAGCTTCTCCATTTCGCCGATCTCCATATCGAGCAGCGCCGCGAGCGCGCCGACATAGATGATGTTCTTGAACAACTGGCGCTGACGGGGGTCGGTGTATTCGCGATTGCTGATCGCGGTGAGCGGCACGCCGATGACGGTGATATCGTCGCGGAATTTCGATTTCGGCAGCGGTTTCGTCGAATCGTAGAACAGGTAGCCGCCCGGCTCGATGCCGGCGACGTCCTGGTCCCAGGTTTGCGGATTCATCGCCACCATCAGATCGGTGCCGCCGCGAGCGCCGAGATGGCCGGCTTCGGAGATGCGCACCTCATACCAGGTTGGCAGCCCTTGGATGTTGGAGGGGAAGATATTGCGCGGGGCGACCGGAATCCCCATGCGCAGCACCGAGCGGGCAAACAGTTCGTTGGCGCTCGCCGATCCCGAGCCGTTGACGTTGGCGAAGCGGACCACGAAATCGTTTACGCTCTGGATCGGCATGCCTGTTCCGCGTGTGTCATATCGATGAGATATTTCTGCATGTCCCAGGCGCCGGTCGGACAGCGCTCGGCACACAAGCCGCAATGCAGGCACACATCCTCGTCCTTGACCATGACGCGACCGGTCTTGAGGCTGTTGCCGACGTAGAGTTCCTGGCTCAGATCGTTAGCCGGCGCCTGCAGCCGCGAGCGCAGATCGGCTTCCTCGCCGTTCTCGGTGAAGGTGATGCAGTCCATCGGGCAGATATCGACGCAGGCGTCGCACTCGATGCAGAGCTGGCCGGTGAACACCGTCTGCACGTCGCAATTGAGGCAGCGTTCGGCCTCCTTCAGCGCCAGCTCCACGTCATAGCCGAGCTCGACCTCGGCCTTGATGTCGCGCAGCGCCACCACCTTCTCGCGATGCGGCACCCGGTAGCGCTTGTCGAGCGTGATCTCGTTATCGTAGCTCCACTCGTGGATGCCCATCTTCTGGCTGGTGACCGCGACCTGCGGCGCCGGACGGATACTGACGTCCTCGCCGCGGCAGAAGCGGTCGATCGAGATCGCCGCTTCGTGGCCGTGGGCGACCGCCCAGATGATGTTCTTTGGCCCGAACGCGGCATCGCCGCCGAAGAATACCTTGGGG
>JASHXX010000065.1 GCA_030043335.1 Xanthobacteraceae bacterium | reverse complement strand
GTCGAGGTCGAGACCGGCGCCCTGCAGGTGTCGCCGGGAAACGAGACCCATCTGCACGCGTTCGCCACGACGCTCGCCGCGCCCGACGGCGCGTCATCGCCGCTTTATCTGCGCACCTCGCCGGAATTCACCTGCAAGAAGCTGTTGGCCGCCGGCGAACGCCGCATCGTCGAATTCGCCAGGGTGTTTCGCAACCGCGAGCGCGGCGCGCTGCATAATCCTGAGTTCACGCTCGTCGAATGGTATCGCGCCGGCGAGCCTTACGCCGCGCTGATGGCCGACTGCGCGGCGATTTTGGCGCGCACGGCGGAGGCCGCCGGCACCGCGGCGCTGACGTTTCGCGGCCGCCAGGCCGACCCCTTCGCCGAACCGGAACGGCTCACCGTTGCCGAGGCCTTTGCGCGCTTCGCCGGCATCGATCTCCTGGCGACGCTCTGCGGCGGCGAGCCCGACCGCGCCGCGCTCGCGGACGCGGCGCGCAGCGCCGGCATCCGCGTTGGCGAGGATGACCGCTGGGCCGATATTTTCAGCCGCGTGCTGGTCGAGCGTGTCGAGGCTCATCTCGGTATCGGCCGCGCCACCATACTCGACCAATACCCGGCCGGGCTGGCGGCGCTGGCGCGGCCGGCGCAGGACCCGCGCGTTGCCGAGCGCTTCGAGCTTTACGTCTGCGGCGTCGAACTCGCCAACGGCTTCGGCGAACTCACCGACGCGGCCGAGCAGCGCCGCCGTCTCGACCACGAGATGGCGGAGAAGGAGCGCATCTACGGCGAACGCTACCCGCTCGACGAAGATTTCCTTGCGGCGCTGGCGGCGATGCCGCAGGCTTGCGGCATCGCGCTCGGCCTCGACCGCCTGGTGATGCTGGCGACCGGCGCCGCGCGCATCGACCAGGTGCTGTGGAATCCGCTGCCATGACCGCCGCCCGCCCGATCACGCTGCGCGACGTTGAGGCGCTTTGCGAGCGCGCGCTGGTGCCGCACCAGCGGCTTGCCGAGCTCGCCGAAGTCGCCGCGCGCTATGCCGTCGCCATCACGCCGGCGATGGCGGATTTGATCGACCGCGGCGATGATCCGATCGCGCGGCAGTTCGTGCCCGATGCGCGCGAGCTTGACGTCGAGCCGCAGGAACGCGGCGATCCGATCGGCGATAACGCCTTCGCTCCGGTCGAAGGCATCGTCCACCGCTATCCCGACCGGGTGCTGCTGAAGGTCGTCAACGCCTGCGCGGTCTATTGCCGGTTCTGCTTCCGGCGCGAAATGGTGGGGCCGGGGCGGGGAGGGCTGTCGGCCAAGGCGCTTGCGGTGGCATTCGACTATATCCGCGCCCAGCCGCAAATCTGGGAGGTGATTCTCACCGGCGGTGATCCGCTGATCCTGTCGGCGCGCCGCCTCAAGGCAATGGTCGCGCAGCTTGCTGGCATCGCCCACGTCAAGGTGATCCGCGTCCACACCCGCGTCCCGGTGGTCGCGCCGGAGCGCGTCTCCGCGGCGCTTACGCGTGCGCTGCGCGCACCAGACAAAGCGACCTTCGTCGTGCTGCATGCCAATCATCCGCGCGAGCTCACCAAAGAAGCCCGCTCTGCCTGCGCGCGCTTTATCGACGCCGGCATTCCGCTCCTGTCGCAATCGGTGCTGCTGCGCGGGGTCAATGACGACGCCGAGACGCTGGGCGCGCTGATGTGCGCGCTGGTCGAGTGCCGGATCAAGCCTTACTATCTGCATCACGCCGATCTCGCGCCGGGCACCGCGCATCTGCGCACCACGATCGCCGAAGGCCAGGCGCTGATGCGCGCGCTGCGCGGCCGCTACTCGGGGCTGTGCCAGCCGGCTTACGTGCTCGACATTCCCGGCGGTTACGGCAAATCGCCGATCGGCCCGAATTATCTGAGCGAGGACGGCGCGATGGTCGAAGACTTCAACGGCAAGCGCCACCGCTACCCGCCGTCGTAGTCAGTACCAATGACAGAAGCAGACGCGTCACGGATTTTGCGCGACTGCGCCAAGCCGAACGCCTTCAGTCGTCAGCCCTCGTCGGCCCAAGACCAAGGTTCGGGCCGGTCGGCCTTTGACGAGTCGCGCGGCTGCCGCCGGATTTTCTGGACCTGGCTCGTCCTTCGAACCGTGTTCTGGACCCTGCTTGCGACGGCGACCCGCCGCAATGGCACCCGCGATCTTGTGGAGTGGGTGGCGTGGGGCATCAATGGCAGCTTGGCTATCACAAGCATCCGCCCCTTGCGGCCTGGCTCGCCGCAGGCTTTCACGAGCTGACGCCCAACTCGCTCATCGGCGTCTATGTTCTAAGCTATCTGACGATTGCCTTTACTCTGTGGTGCGTTTGGCGGGTCGCGCAGGACATCCTCAGCCCTCGACTTGCCCTCATCTCCGCGCTGTGCCTCGAAGGCTACCTGTTGTTCTCGTTCGAGGGCGCCGACTACAGCAACACTCTCGTCCTGTCCGCCACATGGATGGCGACGATCCTGTCGCTGCAACAGGCGCTCAAAACCAACGCGCTGCGCTGGTGGCTTCTGCTCGGCGTGTCGGTGGGACTCTCGGCACTGACGAAATACCAGATCGCGCTTCTCATGGCGCCTCTGATCGCATTCACAATCGTCGAGCCGCACGCGCGCGTCATATGGCGCAGCAAGGAGATCTATATCGCCGCGGGCATCGCGCCGCTGATCTTCCTGCCGCACCTGATGTGGATGCGGCCGACCAATTTCATCACCGTGAAATACGCGCTTGATCGCGCCGCCGGATACCAGCATTTGGTACGACCGCCTGGTCTTTCGGGCCGTGTTTT
Source organism: Xanthobacteraceae bacterium (assembly GCA_030043335.1). GTDB lineage: Bacteria > Pseudomonadota > Alphaproteobacteria > Rhizobiales > Xanthobacteraceae > BOG-931. Next base: position 3,151 of record JASHXX010000065.1, on the reverse strand, counting down.
TGTTTGATCAGTCGCTGCGCATCCTTGCCGTGCTCGCGATTCTTGCGCCGTTGACCTTTGCCGGCGGTGGCAAAGCTTCGGCGAGCGATGCGGGCCAGTTGCGATTTCTCGGTTTCGCGTTCCTCGGTCCGCTTGTTCTTTTGCTCGCAACATCGCTCGTATTCGGCTTCCGACTGCTCGACGTCTGGGGAATTCCGCTCTGGAGCCTGCTCGGTGTTTTCCTGCTCGCTTCGAGGAGAGCCGGTGCTCCCGACGCAAGCCGGGTTAAAGCGGTGTATGCGATGGCGATGACTGTCGCCGTCGCTATGTCCGCAGCCTTCATTGTTCGCGATGTCTGGTTCGCCGCGTTGCGGGGGTGGCGTTTGCGCGAAGATTTTCCGGGCGCGCTCATTGCACGGAATGTGACCGCGGCTTATCGCGCCGCCTACGGCACGGAGCCGGCGATCATCGCCGGCGGCGCCTGGGTTGCCAATAATGTCGTCTGCTATTCGCGGCCGGTGCCGACGCTCTATGCGGCGCCCGGTTTTCGTCTCATCGTCGACGAAATCTACGCCCCGTGGACGAGCGACGAGGATCTGCGGAAACGGGGCGGCATCCTGGTCTGGGAAGCTGATCGGGACGGCGCGACGCTGCCGTCGTCGCTCAAGGAGCGTTTCCCCGCCGCGGTGCCGCAACCGCTCTTGAGCGTTCCCTATCAGGGCGGATCGCGCTTTGCTTCGGCGCAAATCGGCTGGGCCTTGATTCCGCCTGCATCCTTCGCTGCGCGCTGATCGGCTGTCCGGCGCAGATCCCCCGAACCGACTTCGCCGCGGTCGCGGGATCTCAGTCTTAGGGTCGCGGGCATTGCCGGCGCGGCCGCCGCTTGGGCGCTATGCCGCGGCGGTCTCCAAGGCGGGGAAGACCACGGTGGTTTCGAAATCATAGCCGCAAGCCTCGCACGACCAGGTGTGCCGCACGCAGCGTTCGTTGAGGTGTTCCGACCAATCGGGCGCCAGCAGCCATTCGCTGCATTGCGGGCAGATGTTCTTGCTGTAGGTGGCCAAGCGCGAAAGCGCCGCGGTCTCGCTCTGCGGAGACATCGCTCCTCCTCCCTGTGCCTCCCCTCTCGCCCGCCGCGAACGCTAGATGCACTCTGTGGCATCGGCGTGACCGCTTGCGCGCGAAGTAACGCAGGCGGACAACGACGCGTGGAACTTCCGGAACCTTGGACGGGCCGGTTCCGTACCGCGAAATTTTTAGGTAATATCGCCATCGATCACATTGGGGGACTCGTGTTGGAAGCTCGCGCTGGCGCTGAACGACGCTTCAAGCTCGTCTTGATCAAGCCGTCGCATTACGACGACGACGGCTACGTCATTCGCTGGTGGCGCGCGCTGATCCCGTCGAATTCGCTCGCCGCCGTGTACGGCATCGCGCTCGATTGCGCCGAGCGGCGCGTGCTCGGGCCGGGCGTCGTCATCGATATCGACGTGGTCGATGAGACCAATACGCGCGTCGACGTGCCGGCGTGGATCGACTCGATCGAGCGCAATGACGGGTTCGGACTGGTCGCGCTGATCGGCGTTCAGAGCAATCAATATCCGCGCGCGCTCGATCTCGCCCGGCCGTTCCGTGCCGCCGGCATCGCGGTCGCCATCGGCGGCTTCCACGTGTCCGGATGTCTGGCGATGCTCGACGGCCACGCCGTCGACCTCGACCAGTGCCGCAGCTTGGGGATCAGCATGTTCGCCGGCGAGCTCGAGGGCCGGCTCGAAGGCCTGCTGCGCGACGCGGCGGCCGGACGGCTCGCGCCGGTCTATAACTTCATGAACGAGCTTCCCGGGATCGACGGTTCGCCGGCGCCTTATCTGCCGACCCGGTATGTGGCGCGAACGGTCGGCATGAACTCGAGCTTCGACGCCGGCCGCGGCTGTCCCTATCAGTGCTCGTTCTGCACCATCATCAACGTGCAGGGCCGCAAATCGCGGTTCCGCTCCGCCGACGACGTCGAGCGGCTGGTGCGCCTCAACTGGGCGCAGGGCGTGCGCACCTTCTTCATCACCGACGACAATTTCGCCCGCAACAAGAACTGGGAGGAGATCCTCGACCGGCTGATCGAGCTGCGCGAGCGGCGCGGCATCCCGCTCAAGCTGCTGATCCAGGTCGACACCCTGTGCCACAAGATTCCGCAGTTCATCGAGAAGGCGAAGCGTGCCGGAGTGACGCGGGTGTTCATCGGCCTGGAAAACATCAACCCGGACAATCTTGCCGCGGCCAAGAAGCGGCAGAACAAGATCACCGAATACCGCAAGATGCTGCTCGCCTGGAAGGCGCAGGGCATCCTCACGCTCGCCGGCTATATCCTCGGCTTCCCGGCGGATACGCCGGAGTCGATCAGCCGCGACATCGCCATCATCCAGAAAGAGCTGCCGCTCGACATTCTCGAGTTCTTCTTCCTCACCCCGCTGCCCGGATCGGAGGATCATCTGGGCTTGTGGAGGAAAGGCGTCGCGCTCGACCCCGACCTCAACAATTATGATCTCGAGCACGCCTGCACCGCGCATCCGAAGATGAGCAAGGCGGCGTGGGAAGCCATCTACCGCCAGACCTGGGCGCTCTACTACACGCCGCGCCATATGAAGACGCTGCTGCGCCGGGCCGCGGCGACCGGCGTGCCGATGGGCAGCCTGATCAAGCTCCTGGTCCAGTTCTCGACCGCCCAAGAGCTCGAGAAAGTGCATCCGCTGCAGGCCGGCATCCTGCGCCTCAAGCATCCCTTCGAGCGCCGCCCGGGGCTGGCGCCGGAAAGCGCCTGGCTGTTCTGGCCGCGCTTTGTCTGGGAGACCCTCTACAAGCAGGCGGTCATCATCGGTACCGGCGCCAGGCTGTTCGCCTGGAAACTCAGCATCGCGCGCGATCGCGACGCGCGCGCCTATACCGATCAGGCGCTGGCGCCGGTTGCCGACGATGAAGAGGAGACGCTCGATCTCCTGACCAAGACCACCGGCGCAGTCGCCGCGGTCGCGCATGTGCGGCAGGTCGCCGAGCTCACTGGCGCCGGGCGCGCGGCTTAGCGCGCAGCGCCGAGGCGGGCGGCACGGTCGAAGCGGTTTTGTCTCAATGCGAGGCGCAGCGCGCGGTGTTGCGCCGGAGGCAGCGGTCTCGCTGCCGG
>JASHXX010000064.1 GCA_030043335.1 Xanthobacteraceae bacterium | reverse complement strand
AAGGAGAGCCAAATGCCCAAGATCAAGACCAAATCGGGCGCCAAAAAGCGCTTCAAGCTGACCGGTAAGGGCAAAGTCCTTTACCAGCATTCGCGCAAGCGGCACGGCATGATCAAGCGCACGAAAAAGCAGATCCGCCAGTTGCGCGGCACCAGCGTGCTGTTCAAGACCGACGGCGACAACATCAAAAAGTATTTTTTGCCGAACGGCTGACGCGTAAGCCGCTCTCCCCACGCAAGCGGGGACCCGGAGCAGCATTCTGGATTCCCGCTTGCGGGAATGAGCGAAGGAACCCAATCTAAGGAGAACAGTCATGGCACGCGTCAAGCGCGGCGTTACCACCCATGCCAAGCACAAGAAAGTGCTCAAGGCCGCCAAGGGCTATTACGGCAGACGCAAGAACACCATCCGCGTCGCCAAGCAGGCGGTGGAAAAGGCGAACCAATACGCCTACCGCGACCGCAAGCGGCGTAAGCGCACCTTCCGTGCCTTGTGGATCCAGCGCCTCAATGCGGCGGTGCGGCCGTTCGGGCTCAACTACAGCCGCTTCATCGCCGGCTTGAGCAAGGCCGGCGTCGTGGTCGACCGCAAGGTGCTCTCCGACCTCGCCATCCGCGAGCCGGCGGCGTTCGAGGCGATCGTCGGCCAGGCCAAGTCGGCGCTCGCGGTGTGACGGTGTCATGATCGGCGGCGCCCATGATTGATCGTGCTTATGTTCAGCGCATGGCGCGCTACAATCGCTGGCAGAACGAAAACCTCTACGGCGTTGCCGACCGGCTCTCCGACGCAGCGCGGCGGCAGGAGCGCGGCGCTTTCTTTGGCTCGATCCACAAGACGCTGAGCCATTTGCTCTGGGCTGACCGCATCTGGATGAGCCGCTTCACCGACGTGCCGCGGCCGCCGGGCGGCATACCGGAATCGGTTGCGCTCTATCCCGACTGGGAGAATCTGAAGGCGGAGCGGGCCGCGTTCGACGGAACGATCCTGGATTGGGCCGACCGCATCGAGCCCGCATGGCTTGCTGCCGATCACTCCTACTACTCGGGCGCGGCCAAACGCGAGGTGACGAAGCCGCGCTGGGTGCTGATCACTCACTTGTTCAACCACCAGACCCATCATCGCGGCCAGGTGCATTGCCTGCTCACGCAGGCCGGCGGCAAGCCGTCCGACACTGACCTGCCATTCATGCCGGAGTGACTCTGATGGCCAACGCTCCAAAATCGTTCGATGATCTTCTGATCATTCTCAGCAAAGAAATTATTGAGATCAAAGCCGATCCTGCGTCATTCAATCTCTCCACGACGGGTACTACGTCTGCCATTCAAAGTTACATTTCTCAGGTCGCTACCACGGCGGAATATGAAAATGCGCGCGTAAAGCTGCTCGGCAAGCACGGCGTTATTACCACCGGCTTTGCTGATTTAGGAAATCTGCCGCCCAAAATCCGACCTGCAGTCGGCGAGCAACGCAAAGAATTAGTCGCGGCAATCGAAGCTCCGATCGGCGCTGCGCAAAAGAAGCTTCAGGCTTCCGGGCTCGAGGCGCGGCTCAACAGTGAAAGCGTCGACGTCACGCTGCCAGTGCGCGAGGCGCCGTTCGAGATCGGCCGCGTGCATCCGATCACCCAGGTGTTCGACGAGGTGACGACCATCTTCGCCGACATGGGATTTTCCGTCGCCGAGGGGCCGGATATCGAAACCGACGATTACAACTTCACCAAGCTCAATTTCCCGGAAGACCATCCGGCGCGCGACATGCAGGACACCTTCTTCTTCAATCCGAAGCCGGACGGCTCGCGGCTCCTGCTGCGGACCCACACCTCGCCAGTGCAGGTGCGCACCATGCTGAGTCAAAAGCCGCCGATCCGGATCATTTGTCCGGGCCGCACCTATCGCAGCGACAGCGACCAGACCCACACGCCGATGTTCCATCAGGTCGAGGGCCTGGTCGTCGACAAGGGCTCCCATCTCGGTCACCTGAAATGGATCCTGGAGGAATTCTGCAAGGCGTTCTTCGAGGTCGGTCGGGTCAAGATGCGCTTCCGCCCGTCGTTCTTCCCGTTCACCGAGCCCTCGCTCGAGGTCGACATCCAGTGCCGGCGCGAGAAGGGCGAGGTGCGCTTCGGCGACGGCGATGATTGGATGGAGATCCTCGGCTGCGGCATGGTGCATCCGAACGTGCTGCGCAATTGCGGCATCGATCCCGACGAATTCCAGGGTTTCGCGTGGGGCATGGGGATCGACCGCATCGCCATGCTCAAATACGGCATGGCGGATTTGCGCGCCTTCTTCGAGGCCGACATCCGCTGGCTTTCGCATTACGGCTTCCGCCCGCTCGACTGGCCGACGCTGGCGGCAGGATTGAGCGCGTAATGCCATGATGAAATTCACCTTTGGCTGGCTCAAGGAGCATCTCGACACCGACCGCCCGCTCGGCGAGATCGCTGACAAGCTCACGATGATCGGTCTCGAAGTTGAGCGCATCGAGGACAAGGCAAAGCTGCTTGCGCCGTTCGTCATCGCGCGTGTTGTCGAGGCCAAGCCGCATCCCAACGCCGACCGGCTGCGCGTCTGCGTGGTCGATACCGGCAGCGGCGATCCGGTGCAGGTCGTCTGCGGCGCGCCGAATGCGCGCTCGGGCATGAAGGGCGTGTTCGTGCCGCCGGGCGCCTTCATCCCCGGCAAGGACATGACGCTCGCCGTCGGCACCATCCGCGGCGTCGAGAGCCGTGGCATGCTCGTGTCCGAGTTCGAGCTCAAGCTCTCCGACAATCACGAAGGCATCATCGAGCTGCCCGACGCGGCTCCGGTCGGCGCGAACTTCGCCCACTGGGCCGGCCTCGACGATCCGGTCATCGAGATCAACCTCACGCCGAACCGCCCCGATTGCGCCGGCGTGCACGGCATCGCCCGCGATCTCGCCGCCACCGACATGGGCAAGTTCAAGGACCAGAGCATCAAGGCGGTGAAGGGCGAATTCCCCTGCCCGGTGAAGGTGGCGCTCGATTTCGGCGCGACGCCCTCGCTTTGTCCGGCGTTCGCGCTGCGCCTCGTGCGCGGCAGTAGAAATGGTCCGTCGCCCGACTGGCTGCAAAAGCGGCTCAGCGCGATCGGGCTGCGCCCGATCAACGTGCTGGTCGACATCACCAACTTCATCACCTACGACCGCGGTCGGCCGCTGCACGTGTTCGATGCCGCCAAGGTGCGCGGCAATCTCACCGTGCGGCGCGCCCGCGCCGGCGAGACGCTGCCGGCGCTTGACGGCAAAACCTACACCCTCGACGACACGATCTGCGTCATTTCCGACTCAGACGGCGTCGAATCGCTTTCCGGCATCATGGGCGGCGAGAAGACCGGCTGCTCGGCGGCGACGACCGATGTGCTCATCGAATCGGCGCTCTGGGATCCGATCAACATCGCCCGCACCGGCCGCAAGCTCGGCATCAATTCCGACGCGCGTTACCGATTCGAACGCGGCGTCGATCCGGCTTTCATGCTGCCCGGTCTTGAGCTGGCGACGCGCATGGTGCTCGATCTGTGCGGCGGCACGCCGTCGGAGCTGACGCTCGCCGGCAATCCGGATGCGCCCGAGCGCGTCATCGATTTCCCGCTGTCGGAGCTAAAGCGCCTTGCCGGGATCGCAGTGCCGCTGCCGGAAATGCGCCGCCTGCTGGAACGCCTCGGCTTCTTCGTCGCCGGGCAGGGCGAGCGGGTGAAGATCGCGGTGCCGTCGTGGCGGCCTGACGTGCACGGCAAGGCCGATATCGTCGAGGAGGTGGTGCGCATCCTCGGCGTCGACCGCGTGCCGTCGACGCCGTTCGATCGCGGCGAGACGCCGCGCAAGCCGGTACTCACGCCGCTCCAGGCGCGCACGCGCAAAGCCAAGCGGGCGCTCGCCGCGCGCAACCTGACCGAAGCCGTCACCTGGTCGTTCGTCTCCAAGGCGCATGCCGAATTGTTCGGCGGCGGCAAGCCGGAGCTGGCGCTCGCCAACCCGATCGCGGCGGATCTCTCCGACATGCGCCCCTCGCTCATTCCCGGCTTGGTCGCCGCCGCCCAGAACAACGCCGACCGCGGCTTTCCCGACGCCGGCCTGTTTGAGGTCGGCCAGGTGTTTCGCGGCGATCAGCCGGCGGACCAGTTCACCGCCGCCGCCGCGGTGCGCCGCGCGCTGGCGAAGCCTTCCGGCATCGGCCGTCATTGGACCAAACGCGACGGCGAGGTCGATGCCTTCGACGCCAAAGCCGACGCGCTTGCGGTGCTCGCCGCGGCCGGAGCCCCGCCCTCGGCACTGCAGATCGTGCCCGGCGGGCCGGCCTGGTTTCATCCCGGCCGCAGCGGAGTAATTCAGATCGGCCCACAGAATGTGCTCGGCCATTTCGGCGAGCTCCACCCGAGCATCCTCGATGCGCTGGACGCGGACGGTCCGCTCGTTGCCTTCGAGGTGATCCTTGAGCGGATTCCCGAGCCGAAGGCCAAGGCCTCGCGCGCCAAGCCGGCGCTCGAGCTTTCGCCCTTGCAGCCGGTCGAGCGCGATTTTGCCTTCGTGGTCGAGCGCAACGTGAAGGCCGCAGACATCGTGCGCGCCACCGCTTCGGTCGATCGCAAGCTGATCGCCGGGGTCAACGTATTCGACGTCTACGAAGGCGCCGGCATCGAGCCGGGCAAAAAGTCGATCGCGATCGCGGTGACGATCCAGCCGTGCGAGAAAACCATGACTGACGCCGAGATCGAGGCGCTAGCAGGCAAGATCGTCGCCGAGGTCGGCAAACGCACCGGCGGCGTGCTGCGGACATAGCTCCGGCGAACCGCCTACTCGCGCATGAGGCGCGGCGTCGCCTCGTATCTGCCCCGTATCGGCGGCGGGGCATGGTCTCGCTTGGGCTTGCCTTTGGGAGCCGCTTCGGCCTCCGCCGCCGGCTCCTTCTGACCGCCGAGCCGGCGCAGCACCGCGTCAGCCGCGCGTTCGCCGGATTCCCACGCGCCGCCGACCGTGCCCCATAGCGTCTCATGCGCAGCCTCGCCGGCGAACCAGACTGCGTTCTGCACGGGCTCCATCAGGATACGGCGCGCGCCCTGCGCGCCCGGCGCCGCGGCGGAGAAGGCGCCGAGCGTCAGCGGCGCCTCGTTCCAGCGCGTGGCGTGCGAGCGCTTGATTGTTTTCTTCACTTCCGCGCCGTAGAGGCCGGCGAGCCAATCGGCGGCGAAATCGACCATCGCCGCCTCGCCGCGTGCCGCGAGATCGCGGCCGAAGGCGCCGGCGATTTCGATGAGGCCGAGCGACGTACCGGAGACATTGGCGAAGATCGCGGCGGTTCGGGCATTGGCCGATTTCTCGAACACCAGGTCGTCGCTCTCGAGACCGAGCGGATTGCCGACAAGCTCGAGCGCGATGTGGTCGTAGCTGCCGAGCGAAAGCTTGCCGAGGGCGTCCTGCTGCCGGCTGCCGAGCTCGGGCGTGAATTTGATGCTTCCCGACATCAGCACGTTGGTCGATACGGTGACGATTGCGGCGCGGGCATTGATGGTTCCCTTCGGCGTCCCGACGGCCACGTTGCGCCGCATATCGATGATGGTTGCTGGCGTCGACAGCTCGACCGCAATTCCCTCGGCTTGCGCGGCAAGCAGCGTGCCGAAACCTTGCCGGCAGAATGCGTCGCCGTCGCGCTCGGCGGATTTGGCAAAATCGACCGCGGATAGCTGCGCCAGTTCCTTGCCGCAGCCGAACGGACCGAGCACGAATTCGACTGCCGGACGCCAATCGCCGAGGTCATTGGGCAGCGCTTGCGCGCACGGAACGTCGCTCTTGCGTGCCGCCTCGGCGATGGCGCGACTGGCTCGCACCCGCAAGGCCAGAAAATCCTCGAGTTCGCCCTCGCGCGCGTAGCGCCGGCCGATGCGCACCTTCTGGCTCTCCGGTGCCGGGTAGACTTCGATGCCACGGCGGGGCGCCAGCTTGGTGATGGGATTAAGATCGGGCGCGCGAATCCAATGCGCGCCCCGGTCATAGGGCACGCCGAACGTGCTCACGTCGGTCACGCAGCGTCCGCCGATATGATCGGCCGCCTCGATAAGCACGAATTTGCGTCCGGCGGCGGCAATTTTGCGCGCCGCGGCGATGCCGGCTGCGCCCGCCCCGACGATTACGACGTCGATGCCGGGCGCGGGCGACGGCACGATGGCGCCGAGCGCCGGTCGCGTCGCCAGCGCGGCCGAGGCGGCAAGGAACGAGCGGCGGCTTATTCGCGGCATGATTTCCGGGATGCTTGTGGTCGGCGGGCAGATTGCCCGAACGCCGGTCAGCGCGCAAACGCAACGGCATAGCCGCACCTTGTGCTCGTCAGATGGCGTCGTTACCTCTGCCTGCGGCCATGCTCGACGACGCTGTCAATGCGCTAACGCAGATGTTTTCGCCACCCTTGCGGGCGGTGCTGTGGAAATCGATCGGGCTCGCGCTGGCGCTGATCGTTGCCGTCGGCATCGCGCTCGAACGGTTGATCGCGTGGCTGGTCGGGAGCGGCGGCGCGTCGGTCGAGAGCACGCTCGGGCCGCATGCGCATGTGCCGGCGAGCATCGTCGCCTGGGTCCTCTCGATTGCCGCGAGCCTCGGCATCATTGTCGGCAGTATCCTCTTGATGCCGGCGGTGACCGCCTTTGTGGCGAGCTTCTTCGCCGACGAGATCGCGGCGGAGGTCGAACGGACAAACTATCCCGCCGAGCCGCCGGGCATCGCGCTGCCGCTATCGCGGGCGATGCTCGAAGGCGGCAAGACGGCACTGCTCGCCATCATGGTCTATCTCTGCGCCGCGCCCTTTCTGCTTTTTGCCGGCTTCGGCGCCGTGATCTTTTTTCTCGCTACCGCCTGGCTCCTTGGGCGCGAATATTTCGAACTCGCCGCCATGCGGTTCCGGCCGCCGGAGGAGGCGACGGTGCTGCGCCGGCAAAACGCCGCGACGGTCTATGTCGCCGGATTGCTGATCGCTGCCTTCGTCTCGATCCCGATCGTCAACCTGGCGACGCCGCTCTTTGCCATGGCGCTCATGGTGCACGTGCACAAGCGGCTCGGTGGTACAAAGCTGATCAGGCGCGAAATCTAGCCGCCGGCTCCCATACGAAAACCACTAACAACCGGACCCGTTCGTCGCCAAGGTTTTCGGACAGGGCGACGGACAGCGCTTGGCAAGCTCCGCCGCAGGCTCGCCGGTGATGCGCGAGATTTTCTCGCCGTTGACCACCAGTGCGCCGCGCACCGCCCACGATCCGTCGCTGTTCTTCACCACCGCTTCGCATCGGAGTTGCTTGGCCGCATCCTCCCAATTGTCGGCGGTCAAATTGTCCTGTGCGTCCTGGGCCATAGCGACGCCGATGGTAAAAATAGAGACGGCACCAATCAGCCAATTCCTGCGCATCATCCTGGGCTCCGGCGCTCGGGCGTTTCCGACATGGGCACAGGGCCTCCTGGGCCCCCACAAAAGGCGACGCGGTACCCCCGTGGTAACCGCGCCGCCCGCTTGCATTGACCCTTGGATCGCGATCAGCACAAGCAACAAAAAAATGCTCCCTTTGCTCAATCCCGCATTGACCGAGATCAATTCGCCCAGTCCGGGCCGGTCCCTGGACTGTTGCCGAAAAGCATCATGGCGA
>JASHXX010000063.1 GCA_030043335.1 Xanthobacteraceae bacterium | reverse complement strand
GAGATCCTGCGCAAAGCCTTCGAGCTGATCACGCGCGACGCCGAGCGGTTTGCGAAACTGATCACAATCGAGAACGGCAAGGCGCTGTCGGATTCGCGCGGCGAGGTCGCCTATGCCGCAGAGTTCTTTCGCTGGTACGCCGAGGAAGCCGTGCGCAACGTCGGCGAGGTCAGCCGCGCGCCCGCCTCCGGCGCGCGCATCTTCGTGCATCACAAGCCGGCCGGCATCGCGGTGCTGGTCACGCCGTGGAATTTTCCGGCGGCGATGGCGACGCGCAAGATCGGTCCGGCGCTCGCCGCCGGCTGCCCGGTGGTGCTCAAGCCCGCCTCCGATACGCCGCTCACCATGCTCGCGCTGATGCCGGCGCTGGAAGAGGCCGGCGTGCCGCCGGGCGTCGTCAATGTCATTCCCTCGCGCTCGTCCGGCAAGGTGGTGAGCGCCATGCTGCACGATCCGCGCGTGCGCGTCGTCTCCTTCACCGGCTCGACCGAGGTCGGCCGCAAGCTCCTGCACGAGGCCGCCGACAATGTGGTCAAGCCGGCGATGGAGCTCGGCGGCAACGCGCCCTTCATCGTCTTCGAGGATGCCGACATCGACGCCGCGATCGAGGGTGCGATGGTTGCCAAGATGCGCAACATGGGCGAAGCCTGCACCGCCGCCAACCGCTTCTACGTGCACGAGAAGGTGCACGACGAGTTTGCCAAGAAGCTCACCGCCAAGATGTCCGGGCTGAAGATGGGCAACGGGCTTGACGACGGCGTCGCGCTCGGGCCGCTGGTCAACCGCGACGGCCTCAACAAGGTGGTCGAGCTGGTCGAGGACGCGGTGAAAAAGGGCGCCAAGGTGCTCACCGGCGGCAAGCCGCCGGGCGGTCCCGGCTTCTTCTATCCGGCGACCGTGCTCGCCTACGTGTCGAACGACGCCAAGATGCTCAACGAGGAGATCTTCGGCCCGGTCGCGTCGATCCAGACTTTCAGCTCCGAGGACGAAGTCGTCAGCCGGGCCAACGACACCGAATACGGCCTCGTCGCCTATCTCTACACCAAGGATCTAAGCCGCGGCATGCGCGTCTCGGAGAAGCTCGACTTCGGCATGGTCGGCGTGAACCGGGGCCTGGTCTCCGATCCGGCCGCCCCGTTCGGCGGAACAAAACAGAGCGGACTGGGCCGCGAAGGGGCGCACGAGGGCCTGATGGAATTCCTGGAGACGCAATACGTGTCGGTGAACTGGTGACCTCCGCGCGGCCGCGATGAACATCCTGATGCCGCAACTCGGCGAGACCGTCGCCGAGGGCAAGATCACCAAGTGGTTCAAAGCCGCCGGCGACGCCGTCCAGCCGGGCGACAATTTGTTCGAGATCGAAACCGACAAGGTATCGATGGAGGTGCCGGCGACGGAAGCGGGCGTGCTGAGCGAAATCCGCGTCGCGGAGGGCGAGGTTGCGCCGGTCGGCGCCGTCGTCGGCGTCATCGGCAACGCGGCCGGCTCAGCCGGGGCGCAGGCGAGATCGGCTCGGGCGCAACCGGCCGCTTCGTCTGCCGCCAGCGTGCCGGCGTCGATCTCGGCCGACTCGCCAGTCTCGTTCGTTACAAAACTCGATCCGTTCTTCGAGGTACGCACGCCGGCGCGCAATTTCGGTCCGGCACGGCTTTCGGGAGGCGTCACCATTACGCCGCTGGCGCGGCGGCTCGCGAGCGAACGCGGCATCGATCTTTCGCGTCTGCGCGGTTCCGGACCGCGCGGCCGGATCACCGCGCGCGACGTCGAGAACGCACCGCGAATGGCGCCGGGCGAGAGGCTCGCCCCGATGGCGCAGGAGCCCACGGCCGATCAGGTCAAATCGCTCTACGATCCGTCGAGCTACGAGGAAGTGCCGCTCGACGGCATGCGGCGCACCATCGCCACCCGGCTCGCGCAGGCGCAGCGGACTATTCCGCATTTCCATCTCAGCACCGATATCGCCATCGATCGGCTCAAGCAGCTGCGCGAGGACGCCAATGCAGGGGCACCCAGGGACCGCGACAGCAATCCGGCATTCAAGCTCTCGCTCAATGATTTCATCATCCGCGCATTCGCGCTCGCGCTGCAGCGGGTGCCGGCGGCGAACGCGGTCTGGGCCGGCGACCGCATCCTGCGGTTCCGGCGTTCGGACATCGGCGTGGCGGTTGCGCTCGATGGCGGGTTGATAACGCCGGTCATTCGCTCAGCTGAGACCAAGTCGGTGAGCTTGATCTCAATGGAAATGAAGCAGCTCGCCGCCCGCGCGCGCGACAAAAAGCTCAAGCCCGAAGAATACCAGGGCGGCGCCGCCGCGATCTCAAATCTCGGAATGCATGGGGTGCGTGAGTTCGCCGCGATCATCAACCCACCGCATGCGACGATCCTCGCGATCGGCGCCGCACGCCGGCAGGCGGTCGAAAAGGAAGACGGCGGCGTCGCCTTCACCAGCATGCTCACCGCGACGCTTTCGTGCGATCACCGCGTGATCGACGGCGCGCTCGGAGCCGAGCTGCTCGCGGCATTCAGGGACTATGTCGAAAACCCGGTGAGCGCGCTAGTCTAGCCCGACTGCAACGAGGTTTTGGGGGAAGCGGTCATGAGCAAACTTGTCGTGTCTGCAATCGTCATGTTCATGATGTCGTTCGTGCTGAGCTACCTCGTGCACAGCGTCCTGCTCCACGACGACTATATGCAGATGCAGAGCTGGATGCGGCCCCAGGCCGACGTTAACGTCCTGTTCTACTTCATCGTCATCGCCCAGGCGCTGTTTGGCGTGGCCTTCGCCTGGATCTACGAGCAGGGTCGCGAAGATAAGCCCTGGCTGGCCCAGGGCGTGCGCTTCGGCATCGCTATCGCGCTCCTGGCAGTTGCGCCGACCTATCTCATCTATCACGTTGTCACGCCGGTCCCGCTCGCCGTGGCGATCAAGCAGATCGTCTATGACAGCATTCGCGTGCTGCTGATGGGCGTCGTCGTGGCCTGGATCAACCGCAGCTGATCGCGGCACATGGCGGGCGCAAAATCCGACCTGCTGCTGATCGGGCCGTTGCGGCCGGTGATCGCCAAAGGCTTCGCCGCGCTTACCGTACACCGCCTCTCTGCGGCCACCGATCGAGATGCCCTCCTCGCCTCGGTCAAGGACGTACGCGCGATGGCGGTATCGGCGCCGGTCGAGCCGATCAACGACGCCTTGCTCGCGCGCTTGCCGCGGCTCGAGATCATTGCCAGCTTCGGCGTGGGCTACGATCACATCGACGCGGCGGCGGCGGCAAAGCGCGGCATCGTCGCCACACACACGCCCGACGTGCTGACCGAAGAGGTCGCCGACACCGCCCTCGGACTGCTGCTGTGCACGGTGCGCGAGCTGCCGCAGGCCGAACGGTATCTCCGCGCCGGCAAATGGCTCGAGGGCGAGTATCCGCTGACCAAAGCGTCGTTGCGCGACCGCACCATCGGCCTCGTCGGCATGGGGCGGATCGGCCGCGCGATCGCGCGCCGGCTCGAAGCCTTCGGCGTGCCGGTCGTCTATCACACGCGGCAGAGGCGGCCCGAGCTGCCCTACCGTCATTACCCGAAGTTGATCGAAATGGCGCGGGCCGTCGACATCCTTCTCGTCATCGTGCCCGGCGGTCCGGCGACGCGAAACCTGATCGATGCCAAGGTGCTTGA
>JASHXX010000062.1 GCA_030043335.1 Xanthobacteraceae bacterium | reverse complement strand
CTGGGCACGCTGTCGGCCGAGGAGCGCGATCAGGCCGAGGCGCTGATTTCGCTCGATGCCGGCTTCGAGGCCTCGGTGCGCCAATGGGAGCGCCGGCTCGGCGAGCTTAACGTCATGGTCGAGGCGGTCGAGCCGCGGCCCGAAGTGTGGGAGAAGATCAAGTCCGGCATTGCCCCCGTGCCGGCAAGCGGCGAAGCCGTGATGCCGCGGGCCGAGGTGTCCCCGGCCGCCGAGCCGTCGCCGCTCGAGGTGCTCGATGCCAAGCTCATGCAAGCGGCGGCGCTCCAGGCGCCGCCACCGGAAACCCAAACGCCGTCGGCCGAGGTCCCCACATCACCGGTCGAGCCGTGGACGCCACCACCGTCGCTCGACGCCCGGGCATGGCCCGCGGAGCCGCCCGGTTTGGCCGCGGAGCCTTCCGCGCCGACCGTCGCGCCGCGAATAGCCGAGCGCGCCGACGTGATCTATCTGGCGCGGCGGGTCCGGCGCTGGCGGCGCCTCGCCCTGACGGCCGGTGCAATCGCCGCTCTGTTGGCGGTTTACGTCGCGGTCTGGCAGGTCGCGCCCGAACTCATTCCGCCGCAATTGCGGCCGCAAGGCTCCAGCGTGTTGGCGCGGCACGATGCGGCACCTGGGGCAGGGCGCTTGCAGCAGGATCGCCTCGTCGCGGTGCTGCAGCAGGACCCGACGGCGCCCGCTTTCCTGCTCACGCTCGACGCCCAGAACCGCACGCTCGTCGTGCGCCGGGTCGCCGCGGCGCAGGAAGCCGGCCGCAGCTACGAGCTGTGGCTGATCTCGAGCCGCTTCTCCTCGCCGCGCTCGCTCGGCATCGTCGGCAACGACGAATTCACCCAGCACGCGTTGCCGGCAAACTACGATGCCGATACCTTGCGCACCGCAAGCTATGCCGTGTCGCTCGAGCCCGTCGGCGGCTCGCCGAGCGGCGCGCCGACCGGCCCGGTCCTGTTTACCGGCAAGGCCGTGGAATCGCTGCCCGCATCACCGCAGCCGCGGACATAGGCGGCGGCGAAAGCGAATATTTTGGACGGTAGCGAATATTCTGTCGGATTTGTCATGCCCGCGCTGATCGCGGGCGTCGGCGTGCATGCAGCCTGAATGAAAGGCAGACACCGATGGCCGGGGCAACCCCGGCCAGGATGCGGGCGTCAGCGGATCGCCGGCAGGTGTCCGCTCAGCGTCGTCGACGGGCCGGCTTTGACGAGCGGCGCCGTGCCGAGATCGACATCGCCGATATGCGAGAACACGCCGACTGCCGCGACCAAAGTCGCGCACAGGAGACCAACGACCACCACTTTCAAATGGGTGCGCCGGTCTGCGCTGTACATCGAATGGTTCATTGTAGTGCTCCCCGTTTTGGCCTCTTTAGCGCGGCCGCCCGGTGAAAAATGTGATTCAACGCACACTAAAGACGATTTACGCACTGGCTTTCTGGTGGGAACCGCCGCTCACCAAGCCTTGAACGCCCGTGATAACGGGTGAACGGCCGCGTGGTTCCTTGCCTCCCGGCCGCTCCGTCCGCGCGAACGCAGTGCCCGCGATGCGCGCGGGCACGACGAAAGACTTCAAATACTCGCCACCGTCTTCAATCGCGCCCGCGGATGGATCTCCGATTGCGCGAGCACGCTTGTCTGCGCCCGGAACCGCTCGACGATGCCGCGCACGAAGGCGCGGATGCCGGGCGAGGTGACCAAGACCGGCGCCTCGCCGTCGCGGGCCGCCTGCTCAAATTTTTCCCGCACCATGTTGATGAATTCGGTGAGCTTTGACGGTTGCATCGCCAGGCTGCGGTCGTCGCCCTGGCCGACGATCGATTCGGCAAAGGTCTGCTCCCATTTGGCGGTCAGCGCGATGATCGGCAGGTAGCCCGCAGGGCTGGTGTGCTGGGCGCAAAGGTGGCGCGCCAGGCGGGCGCGGACATGCTCGGCCAGCAGCGCCGGATTGCGCGTCGCCGCCAGCCCATCGGCGATGCCTTCGAGAATGGTCGAAAGGTCGCGGATCGACACCCGCTCGGCAAGCAGGAGCTGCAGCACGCGCTGGATGCCGGAGATGGTGATGTGCGCCGGCACCATATCCTTGATCAGGTCGGCCTGTTCCTTGGGCAGCTCCTTGATGAGCTTCTGCACCTCGCCATAGGAGAGGAGCTCGGACATGTTGGCCTTGATGAGCTCGGTGAGGTGGGTGGCGAGCACTGTCGCCGCGTCGACCACCGTATAGCCCTTGACCGAGGCCTCTTCCTTGAGCGCGGCCTCGATCCAGGTGGCGGGCAGGCCGAAGGTCGGCTCGGTGGTGTGCGTGCCCGGCAACGTCACCTGCTTGCCAGCCGGGTCCATGACCATGTACTGGCCGTGCCACACCTTGCCGAAGCCGGATTCGACCTCCTTGATCTTGATCACGTAGCTGTTGGCGTCGAGCTGGACGTTGTCGAGGATGCGCACCGCCGGCATGACGAAACCCATCTCGATCGCCAGCGAGCGGCGCAGCGCCTTGATCTGCTCGGTAAGCCGGTCGGAGCCGTCGCCGGCATTGACCAGCGGCAACAGCGCGTAACCGAGCTCGATCTTGAGGTCGTCCATCTTGAGCGTCGCCGACATCGGCTCTTCGGCGGCGGCCGGCGCCTTGGCGGCGTCGGCTTTGCCGGTCTCGGCCGCGACCGCCTCCTTGTTGCGGCGGTTGATCAGATAGGCGAAGGCCGCGGCGCCGCCGCCGAGGGTGACAAATGGGATCATCGGGATGCCGGGCAGAAGCGCCATCACCAGCATGACGGCCGCCGACATGCCGAGCGCCTTCGGATAGCCGGAGAGCTGGCTGAGCAGCGCCTTGTCGGCGGCGCCGGTGACGCCGGCCTTGGAAACGAGGAGGCCCGCCGCCGTCGAGACGATGAGCGCGGGGACCTGGGTGACCAGCCCGTCACCGACGGTGAGCAGCGTGTAGGCGTGGGCGGCGTCGGCGAAGGTCATGTTCTGCTGGATGATGCCGATCACCATGCCGCCGATGACGTTGATCAGCACCACCAGCAGGCCGGCGATGGCGTCGCCGCGCACGAATTTCGAGGCGCCGTCCATGGCGCCGAAGAAGCCGGATTCGTCTTCCAAATTCTTGCGACGGCGCCGCGCCTCTTTTTCGTCGATCAGTCCGGCATTGAGGTCGGCGTCGATCGCCATCTGCTTGCCGGGCATGCCGTCGAGGTGAAAGCGCGCGGCAACTTCGGCGATGCGGCCCGAGCCCTTGGTGATGACCACGAAATTGACGATCACCAGAATCGTGAACACGATGATGCCGATGACGAAATTGCCGCCCATGACGAAGCGGCCGAACGCCTCGATGACGTGGCCGGCGGCGGCGGTCCCCTCGTGGCCGTGCGCGAGGATGAGCCGGGTCGAGGCGAGGTTGAGCGCGAGCCGCAGCATGGTCGCGATCAGAAGCACGGTCGGAAACGCGGAGAACTCGAGCGGTGCCTCGATGAACAGCGAGGTCATCAGGATCAGCACCGAGAAGATGATCGAGATCGCAAGCGAAAAATCGAGAAGCAGCGGTGGCAACGGCACGATGAGGACCACCAGGATGGTCATCATGCCGATGGCAAGCGCGATATCGCTGCGCTTGAGCATGGTGCCGAGATCGGCGAGGCGCGAAAGCGTCGAGGACGCCTCTTCGCCCGGCACGGAAACTGTGTCGGTCATGCCGGTTGATCGGCCCCGTCGGTTACGCTCGCGTGGTTCAAAGCTGTGCGCGGCGGCTTGCGGGCCGCCGGCGCGATAGAGAGGAGCCGCACTCGCGTCCAAGGCCGCCCCCGAGGCTGCGTGAAAACGGTTATGACCTCCCCGGCAAAATGTGCCGGGTATATGGTTACTGGAGGGTTAACGGCCGGCCGGCCACAGCCGTTTTTGCGCTGGCGTGGCGGGCGCGCCCGCAAGCCCGACACTCGGTGCAGCGGCTCTCGCCGGCGCAAGCTCCCAATTCGCTATGCGGTTTTGGCGTGGTCCGCAGGATGGGCCGCCCTGGCGCCAATGCTCAGCCGGTTTCCAGCCATTGATCATAGCGATCGCGATCGACAGGTCCGCGACAAGCGGGCGCAGGGCGCGCTAGAGTGCGGCGGCAAGGCGACACCATGCATTCGCGCTCAATCACCCCCTGGACTCACGGGCACAGCTTTCTCGGCGCGCATCATCACGAGCACGAGCGGCGCACCTGGAGCGTGGTCGCGCTGACCGCCGCGATGATGGTCGCCGAGATCGTCGGCGGCACGCTGTTTGGCTCGATTGCGCTCATTGCCGACGGCTGGCATATGGGGACCCATGTCGCCGCTTTGGCGATCGCCGGCCTCGCCTACCTATTCGCGCGCCGGCACGCCCACGACGCACGCTTCTCCCTCGGCACTGGAAAGTTCGGCGAGCTCGCGGCGTTCGCTAGCGCCATCATTCTCGGCATCATTGCGCTCGGCATCGGCTACGAGTCGGTGCTGCGGCTGATCAATCCCGTCGTCATCCATTATCGGGAAGCGGTGCTGATCGCGGGGTTGGGGCTATGCGTCAATCTCGCGAGCGCATGGCTGCTGCGCGACGACCACGGTCGCGATCATGCCCACCATAATCACGACCACCATGATCACGGCCATCACGCGCACCGTCACGACTCCAATTTCCGCGCCGCCTACATGCACGTCGTCGCCGACGCGCTGGTGTCGGTGCTGACCATTGCCGGCTTGTCCGCGGCGTGGGCATTCGGCTGGACCTTCATGGATCCGCTGGTGGGGCTCGTCGGCATGGTCGTGATCATATCCTGGGCGCTCGCTATCATCCGCACCGCCGGCAGCGTGCTCCTCGACACCGTTCCCGATCCTGTGCTGGCGCGGCACATCCGCGAGCGCATCGAGATCGGCGGCGACCGCGTGGCCGACCTGCATCTGTGGCAGCTCGGGCCCGGCCACGCCGCGGTGATTGCCTCGGTCGTCTCCGACGCGCCGCAAGCGCCGTCGGTCTACAAGGAGCGGCTCGCGGGCTTTGCCGGGCTGTCGCACGTCACCATCGAAGTCAATCAGTGCCGGCTTTGAGACAACGCCGATCGGGCGAAGGGCGAGCAGCGAATGGGGGAGAACTCACCGCCGCGAGGCAGCTTCGCCCATTCGTCAATCGCGTTCGCCACTCGCTATTCGCTGATCTGCATGCTCGCCACGGTCATGTCGCAAGCCGCGTTGGCGCAGCAGCGGCCCGCGCAATTCGTCGACGCCGCAACGGTCGTGCCAGGGCTTATCCTCGACATGCGCTATGCCGGCGCCCACAACTTCGTCGGCCGACCGATCGACGGCTATGAGGCGCCGCGCTGCCTGCTCACCCAGGCCGCCGCTGCGGCGCTCGCCAATGTCGCGCGCGACCTCGCCGCGCGCGGCCTCGCGCTCAAGGTGTTCGACTGCTACCGC
>JASHXX010000061.1 GCA_030043335.1 Xanthobacteraceae bacterium | reverse complement strand
ACCTTTTGATAAACCGCCTCGCACAAATCCGCGCGCGTGACCGTTTTGCCCGACATAGCCCCACCTTCAGCGATCAATACTGGCCGAACGTATCGTGCTGAATTATCAACGATATTAGCTTGTCGCCCACCGGTCAACGCCTTTGGCGGGGCGGCTCCCTCACCAGCGCACCAGCGCGGCACCCCAGGTGAAGCCGCCGCCCATGGCCTCGAACAAGAGCAGATCGTCGCGCTTGATGCGGCGATCGGCGACGGCGTCGGCGAGCGCGAGCGGAATCGAAGCCGACGACGTATTGCCATGCCGATCGACGGTGGTCACGATCTTGCCGGGCGCGATTCCAAGCTTGTGCGCCGAGCCGTCGATGATGCGCTTGTTGGCCTGATGCGGAATGAACCAGTCGACGTCGGCGACGGTGGTGCCGGTTGCCTTGAACGCTTCCTCGACCACGTCGGTGATCATCGCGACGGCATGGCGGAACACTTCGCGCCCCTCCATGCGCAGATGGCCGACGGTGCCGGTCGATGACGGTCCGCCGTCGACATAGAGCTTCGATTTGTGGCGGCCGTCGGAACGCAGGCGCACGGTGAGAATGCCGCGGTCTTTACGCGTGCCGGCGAGCTCCTGCGCGTCAAGCACGACCGCACCGGCGCCGTCGCCGAACAGCACGCAAGTGCCGCGGTCGGTCCAGTCGAGGATGCGCGAAAAGGTCTCGGCGCCGATCACCAATGCCCGCGAGAACGCGCCCGAGCGCAACAGCCCGTCGGCGGCCGCCAACGCAAACACGAAGCCGGAGCACACCGCCTGCAGATCGAAGGCGGCGCCATGGGTGATGCCGAGATCGGCCTGCACCGAGACGGCGCTGGCCGGAAAGGTGTTGTCCGGCGTCGAGGTCGCAAGCACGATCAGATCGATCGACTGCGCGTCGACGCGGGCGTGGCTGAGCGCGGCGCGCGCCGCATGGACCGCCATGTGCGAGGTGGTCTCGCCGGGCGCGGCGATGTGGCGCTCGTGGATGCCGGTGCGCTGCACGATCCATTCGTCGGAGGTGTCGACCGTTCGCGCGAGATCGGCGTTGGTGAGAATTCGGCTCGGCAGATAACTCCCGCAGCCGAGCATGACCGAGCGGCGAACCGTCACGAGACGGCTCCGCCGAGCAGCCGCCGCGACTCTTTGCCTGGGCGCGCCAAGGCCGCGGTGATCTTGGTGAGAAGCTGTTCGCGCACCATGCCGTCGCCGACCTCGATGGCGGCGGCGTAGCCTTCGGCGTCGGTGCTGCCGTGGCTCTTGATGACGATGCCGTTGAGGCCGAGAAATACTCCGCCATTCGCGCGCCGCGGGTCCATGCGCTCGCGCAATTGCGCAAATGCCGAGCGCGCGAAGAGATATCCGATCCGCGCGCCGAGCGAGCGGCTCAGGGCGTCGCGCAGATATTCGGCGACCTGGCGCGCCGTTCCCTCGGCCGTCTTGAGCGCGATATTGCCGGCAAAGCCTTCGGTGACGACGACATCGGCCTTGCCGCGACCGATATCGTCGCCCTCGACGAAGCCGACGTAATCGAGATCGGGCAACGGCTCTTCGCGCAGAATGCGGGCGGCATCGCGCACCTGCTCGAGGCCTTTGACCTCCTCGACGCCGATATTGAGGAGACCCACGGTCGGCCGGGGGAGGCCAAGCAGGATGCGCGCCATCGCCGCGCCCATCACCGCGAGATCGACGAGATGCTCGGCGTCGGCGCCGATCGAGGCGCCGACGTCGAGCACCACCGATTCACCGCGCAGCGTCGGCCACAGCGCCGCGATCGCCGGGCGCTCGATCCCGGCCAGCGTCTTGAGTTCGAATTTCGACATCGCCATCAAGGCGCCGGTATTGCCGGCCGAGACCGCGACATCCGCCTGTCGCTTCTTCACCGCTTCGATCGCAAGCCACATCGAGGATTTCCAACGGCCGCGGCGCAGCGCCTGGCTCGGCTTGTCTTCCATCCGCACCGCGATGTCGGTGTGGACGAGCTGCGAAGCCGATTGCAAAACCGGGCGCGCGGCGACAAGCGGCGCCACCTGCGCGGTGTTGCCGAAGAACAGGAACTCGTTCTGCGGATGACGCGCCAGCGCAAGCTCTGCGCCGGCGACGACTACAGCGGGGCCATGGTCTCCGCCCATGGCGTCGAGAGCAATGCGGACCTTTTCCGGCATTCCACGACCTTGCGGTCCTAGGTCCGAGGTACTAACGGGCGTGACCGGCGGCGAGAATAACGGTTCGGCGGCCGGACACAACTGCGTTCAGTGGGCATCCCGGCCCTTTTTCAATTTCGCCAGCGCCGCGAACGGACCCTCTTGCGGCTTGGCGTCGAGCAGAGGCTGGAAAACCGCTCCCGGCTTGCGCGGATAGGGATCGAGCCCAAGGATCAAGAACTCCGTCGCCAGTGCGCCGAGATCTACCGCACCATTGATCAACGGCTCTGGCTCGTCCCACTTCGCTTCGCGCGGCTCATTTTCTGCAGCGGCTTCGGCCGGCTGGCGCTCCGCGGCTTGCGGCAAGAAAACAAGATCGACCATCTCCTCGACCTCGTTGGTAATCGGCTCGAGCGTAACGACGCACGTCTGACCGACCGTCGCCGAGACCCGGCCGGCGACGCGCAGACCGCCGGCGCCCTGCCTGGTCACATCGAAATTCGCTTCGAGGCGGGGCAGATCGCGCAGGCCGGCCACCCGCGCCACGCCGGCGCGCGCGTCGGCGTCGGCGACGAGATCGAAATGCTCGCCGGTCTCGGCGACGTCAGCCACCGCGACCGGCACGTGCCACGGCCTCGCCGGGAGTTTCTCGGATGCATGTTCATCCATGTGCAAAAGTCTCCGGGCTCGGGAATATCATCTTGCCGGCCAAGAGTGCGTTCTCCTCCTCGCGGTCCAATTGTCTCGCCGCTGCGCGCGCATAGCGGGCAAGCCGCCCAGCTCGCTCGTCGACGCCTTCGACCCCGAAGATATTGCGCGCGAGCGCCTTCTCAAGTTCCTGATCGTCCGCAACCGCCAGCGCGGCGCGATAGGCGCCGAGACGTCCGTAGAAAGCCTCGCCGAACCGGCGCATCTTTTTCGGTACGGCGAGGTCGCCCGTCCCCATCTCGCGCAGGTTGCCGTCAAGATCGCGACAGAAGGAATCGAACACGCGCTGGCCGATTTCGCTCGCCGGACTGGGCCGAGGCGCCTCACCCGCTCCACTGTCTCGAGCAAGCCGGTGCAGCAGCAGCACCAGATGCAGCACGATGAGGTCGAAGCGACCCTCGACCGTGTCCGGCACGCCGTAGCTCGTGTAGAAGGTCGGGGAGCGGGCCTGCGCCACGATCACGCCATAGAGTGCGTGGATGCTGTCGCTCCGGGAGCCTTGCCGAAAAGCACTCAGAATCATAGGGATAGCTCGAACCCACGAGGTCGGGCGGCAACCGGCGAGGGAGCCATTGCCAAGCCGCCGTCGAAGGGGGTACGGCAGGCGGCGCCGGGATACAAGGTCGAGGGATGCGGGGTCATCGGGTGCAGCGGAAGGGCGGACGCTCGGCGGCGGCCTTGTTGGTTGCGCTCGCGCTGGCGCTGCCGCTCGGTGGCTGCTTGGGCGAAACGTTTCAACGCGGCTACGTGCTTCCCGAGGGCGCGCTCGAACAAATCCCGCTGGGGGCGTCCCAGGAACAGGTTCTGATCGTGCTCGGCACGCCGTCAACCGTGGCCACTGTCAGTGGCGAGGCCTTTTACTACATTTCGCAGAAGGCCGAACGTCCGGTCGCGTTCATGCCCACGCAGATCACCGACCAGCGGGTGATCGCCGTCTATTTCGACAAGAACCGGCGTGTCGCACGCGTTGCATCCTACGGCATGAAGGATGGCGAAGTTTTCGATTTCGTCAGCCGCACGACGCCGACGGCCGGATCCGACATCAATGTTCTGAAATCCCTACTGCAGAGCCTGCAAGGGGCCCACATCGGCCTGCCGTTCTGAGCTGGTCGACGGCCAATCCAGGAGCGCGGGATCTAGCGCAATTGCTTCTTATCGAAGCGATTGTCGCTCTGGATTTTGGTGGGCATGATCCTTTCGGAGAACCGGTTTCCACTTTTCGGGATCAT
>JASHXX010000060.1 GCA_030043335.1 Xanthobacteraceae bacterium | reverse complement strand
CGCGCGGCGTTTCGGCGGTGAAGGAGAGAGCCTGGATGGCTAATCCGGACCAAGACGGCAAAATCTTCGTCGGCAGGGGCGAGAACGAGGAATATCTCGCACTGGCGCTTGCCAACCGCCACGGCCTCGCTACCGGTGCGACCGGCACCGGCAAAACTGTGTCGCTGCAAGTCCTGGCCGAGGGCTTTTCCCGCGCCGGCGTCCCGGTGTTCGCCGCCGACATCAAGGGCGATCTCTCCGGCGTCGCTGCGCGCGGCGAGGCCAAGCCCGAATTCGTCAAGCGCGCCAAAGATCTGGGGTTTGACTATGCGCCCGAGGAGTTTCCCGTTGTGTTCTGGGATCTGTTTGGCGAACAGGGCCATCCGATCCGCGCCACGGTGTTCGAGATGGGCCCGCTTCTGATCTCGCGCATGCTCGACCTCAACGAGGTGCAGGAAGGCATCGTTAACATCGCGTTCCGGTTCGCGGACGATGATCCGGAACTCAAGGCGGCCGAGGGCAGCGGCCTGGTCGATCTCAAAGACCTGCGCGAACTCCTGTCTTATCTGTCGAAAAACGCGAAGGAGGTCAGCGCCCGCTACGGCAATGTCGCGGTGACCGCGGTCGGCGCCGTTCAGCGCCAGCTCCTGGTGCTCGAGAACCAGGGCGGCAGCAAATTCTTTGGCGAGCCGGCGCTTGCCGTCACCGACTTGATGCGGACCGACGGCAACGGCCGCGGCGTCATCAACGTGCTTGCCGCCGACAAGCTGATGGCGAGCCCGCGGCTCTACGCGACGTTCCTGCTGTGGCTCCTCTCGGAGCTGTTCGAGAAGCTGCCGGAGGTCGGCGATCCGCCGAAGCCGAAGCTCGTGTTCTTCTTCGACGAGGCGCATCTGTTGTTCAACGAGGCGCCCAAGGAGCTGCTCGACAAGGTCGAGCAGGTGGTGCGGCTGATCCGCTCCAAGGGTGTCGGCGTCTACTTCGTGACCCAGAGCCCGCTCGACGTGCCCGACAAGGTCTTGGGCCAGCTCGGCAACCGCGTGCAGCATGCGTTGCGAGCGTTTACGCCGCGCGATCAGAAAGCGGTGACCGCAGCAGCGGAAACGTTCCGGCCCAACCCGAAGCTCAACACCGCCCAGGTCATCACCCAGCTCGGCAAGGGCGAGGCGCTGGTGTCGTTTCTCGAAGGTAACGGCACACCGGTAATGGTCGATCGCACCCTGATCCGGCCGCCATCGGCGCGGATCGGCCCGGTCACACCGGAAGAGCGCAAGGCGGTCATCGCCAAAAGTCCGCTCAAGGGCAAATACGACGCGACCATTGACCCGCAATCCGCCTACGAAATCCTGCAGAAACGCCTCGCCGCCGGCGGCGGGCTTGCGCCCGCTGGCGCGCCCGGCGCTTCCGGCGAAGCGCCGGCGCCAGGCGGATTTTTCCATCGGATCGACCGGTGGTTCGCCAACCTCTTCGGCAGTGGCCGGCCGCGCGGCACCGCGCTGACGACCTCGCAGCAGGTCGCCCGCAACGTCGCGCGTGCTGTGGTCGCCGGTGTCGCCACCGAGGTCGCGGCCGAGATCACCAAATCGACCGGCAGCAAGAGTGTGGGCACGATCGGCAAGGCCGTCATGCGCGGCACCCTCGGCGGCGTGATGAGACGGTGAGGCACGGAGACATAGATATGGTGAGGCACGGAGACATAGATATAATGACTTCATCATCGGCATTGCCTGCGGTCCTCGACCGCATCGACCGCGACCTCGACTCAAGCCTCGACCGGCTATTCGCGCTGCTCCGCATTCAGTCGGTATCGACCGATCCGGCCTACGCCGCGCAATGCCGCACCGCCGCCGAGCACGTCGCCGCCGACCTCCGCGGCCTTGGACTCGAGACGAGCGTGCGCCCGACCGCCGGCCATCCGGTCGTGATCGGCAAGAGCGGCAACGGCCGAAACGGCGGCAACGCGCCGCGCGTCCTGTTCTACGGCCACTACGACGTACAGCCGGTCGACCCGCTTCAGCTGTGGCAGACGCCGCCATTCGAGCCGCGCATCGAGACGCTCGACGGCGGGCGCAAGATCATCGTCGCCCGCGGCGCCTGCGACGACAAAGGCCAGGCCATGACCTTCATCGAGGCCTGTCGCGCCTTCAAGGCCGTTACCGGCAAGCTGCCGCTCGACGTCACCATGATGATCGAGGGGGAGGAGGAGTGCGGCTCGAAAAATCTGTTCGGCTTCGTGCGCGACAATGCCGCCGAGCTCAGGCGCGACCTGGCGCTGGTTTGCGATACCGGGATGTGGGACGCGCAAACGCCGTCGATCACCACGTCGCTGCGCGGGCTGGTCTATGAAGAGGTCAGGGTGACTTGCGCCGACCGCGACCTGCATTCCGGGCTGTTCGGCGGCGCCGCGCGCAATCCGATCCATGTCCTCGCCGACATCCTCTCGGCGATGCACAAGCCGGACGGCTCGGTCGCGATTCCCAGCTTCTACGCCGGCGTCCACGAGCTGCCGCCCGACATCAAGGCCGATCTCGCCGGGCTCGCCCTCACTCCGGAAAAGTTTCTCGGTCCGATCGGACTGAAAATCCCCGCCGGCGAAAAGGACCGCATGCTGATCGAGCAAATCTCGACGCGGCCGACGGCCGAGGTCAACGGCATCATGTCGGGCTATACCGGGGAGGGCGCCAAGACCGTCATTCCTGGC
>JASHXX010000059.1 GCA_030043335.1 Xanthobacteraceae bacterium | reverse complement strand
AAGCCGATTGGAAACGGACCAAACTGGGAAGTTCTCGCTTTCGTTCCAGAACTACCGCCGATCGCGCGTTAGGAAGCGATGGCCGCCGTTGATAGGTTGAGAGGAACCTATGCGCTCGCCCCGACCCGGACGAGCTAACCGCCGGTGAACAAGTCGAAATCCCCAACGCGGCCTCGTGCCACCGCCGAGCAAATTTTAAATACGTCTATTGCCGAAATCGAAAAACACTCCAGACATCAGTACAATACGGCTTACGGCAGAGGGTCCATACCACGAGACAAGGCGCGGCATGTTCGTGGCCGGCCCAATCCCAATAAGTATTACAGGCGTCCCGACAGGGGCCGAGCCTTCGCCCAGTCGCAGCGCGGTCTGACGCGCTATTTTCTCCAACAAGTCGGCGTCGATAGATCGCGTTGCGCCCCCGAGACCATCCTCGCCATGGATGTGCCTAGCCTCGCACAAAAAGCCGTCCAGTGCGCGATCCGCTCCGGTAAACAACGGCAAGTCTGTCGTTCGGTGCAACAATTCACGAAGCAACATCGCATTGCGAGTTGCAACACCGACTGGCATGCCCCAACCTCGAACTATCTTAGCGCTTTCCTTTGTTTCGCGCACCATCGGCCAAGGCGCTCGGCAAATCCCGAGTGTGTCCAAGTTGAAGATGCAGGCCGGTACGGTTTATTTTTCTTCGTTCGGTCGAAGCTCGATCCGCTTGACCCGGTCGCTGCGAGCAAGGGCGATGCAGCGCTCTAAGCGCGAGGCGAAATCATCGCCATTGAGCGCATTGATCGCCACAGCCGAAAGCTTGGGCGCGTGAAATGGCAACAACTCAATCATCGCCCTCATTTGCTGAGGCGATAGCTTCACCTCGCCACAGCCATCCACAAGCTCGCCGGCCGACTACCCCATCTTTCCAGCAGGCAAGACCGCCTCGCGAATGACCCGAAACGTCATGCTCGCCGCAACGGACACACCCCACCCCTTGATTCATAGAAACGCGCCAGCGGCCTCGGCTGAGTCAGCGCGGGGCATTTTGCGCTACATCTCGGTGGCGGGCTGCCCCTCTTGATGCGCGTAGCCCGTCGCCAGGGTATGTTTCAGCCTGGCGAACCCTTTACAGAATCTCGGAAGGGATCGCGGCGGCTGTTTGCCTCCTTTCCGAGAACCGGAAGGCGGAAGAGGTCGCGGGCAAGCTTAACCCAGTTGATCATGGACCTAATCTAAGTGAACCCGAAGGGATGTGGAGGAAACATGGCGCTTGAAATCAAAATTCTCGACTACGGCGATATTGAACTCGAATCGAGCTTCCTGGTGCTCGGACGTGATTGCGGCCGCACGCGCCGCGCGCCGACCACAGGCTTTCTCATCCTGGGCGGAACTTGGCCGGTGCTTGTCGATACCGGTTATCGCTCCAATCAGATCATGGAGACTCTTGGAATGCGTGGACTGCAGTCCCATGAGACTATGATTGAGAACCAGCTGAAGAAGCACGGGCTCAGGCTCGGCGACGTGCGCTACGTTCTGCATACCCACCTGCATATCGATCATGCCGGCAAGGATGATCTCTTTCCGATGAATACAACGGTAGTCCTCAATCGGCGCGAGCTCGAATATTCGGTGTCTGGCCTGATGCATCCGCAGTATCCAGCGGTCGACATCAAGCATCTGATTGATCGGCTCCATACCAAGGGAGCGCTGCGCTTTCTCGACCTCGAGATTTGTGGGCCAACAGAACTCATGCCCGGGGTCGTCTGCGAGGCGGCCGGCGGCCATACTGAGGGCTCGATGAACGTCATCGTGAAGACCGCCGAGGGAGTGGCGACGATCTGCGGCGATGTGATCTACGATTTCAACGACCAGATCATCGAACCATTCCGCGAGATCGGCGATATGGAGCCGCGCGTTACCGGCAACCACGGCACAACGAAGCGCCAGGAGAAAGCCGCGATCAAGAAGGTCATGGCCACCTCGCGGTTTGCACTGCCGGTCCACGACCGTCCAGCGCTCATCGAGGGCGGCCAGGTGGTCGGCCGTCTGCTGGACGCAGTACCGGGACCGATCGTTCAATCCTTGCCGCGTCGGCAATGGTTCCCGGCGTGACGGAAGATGAGCCACGCGTGGCCCAACGCCGCGAATTTGCCGACCTGCTCGATCTCGAAGCGCCCGTCGAACAGCTGGCGAGCGGATTCACGTTCACGGAGGGTGTCGCGGCGTGTTGTCGACAGTGAGATGACGGAAGGTAGTTTGGAGGAATTCGAGATGTTTCACATCGGTCAGCGTGTTGTTTGTGTCGATGACAAATTTGTGGGAGAAAATCGCGTGTTTGATCCCACGTTCACCGTGCGCTGCCCTAATCTTCCGGTGAAGGGCGACGTTTATACGGTCCGCGCGTTTGTTGTGCCCTATGCCGGATACCCCGGCACGCCGGGGATGTTGCTTGAAGAGATTATCAACCCGCCCTGTCCGTATTATGAGGGGAGGTTCGAGCCTTCATTTTTCCCCTCGCATTTTCGGCCGTTCAACAAGCGCAAGGCCGACATCTCCGTATTCACGGCGATGCTGAATAAAACGCCGGAGAAAGTATAACTGGACCCCGGGCGGCCCCTCCGGATTCGGTGCGCGACGGTGAGACTTTCTCGACGCCTTAGCGCGCGCACGGCTGACTCACGGCGGGGCAGTTCTGGCCCGCGTTACCTGTGGTCCGTTATGACGCGGCGTCGCTCAATAAAATATTCGGCCCCGCGTTCGACCTGTTGGAGAGCCGCACCCATGCCCATCAAACGCCCACGGGGACAATCCAGCGTTTTCGGTTTAGTTGCTTCTGTCGTATGAACTGAGGCGACGAACGGCCTTTCGGCGACATCCGATCATTCTAATCTTATGACACCAATTCGTCGAGCAACGCCTTGGCCTCCTTGAGGTCGAGCGTGTCAAAGCCTTCGGTGAACCAGCCGTAGATCGGAGCGAGCAGTTCGCGGGCTTGCTGCGCCTTGCCCTGAAAGCGCCAGAGGCGAGCCATACTCATTGCGGCGCGTAGCTCCCAGGATTTCGCTGCTGTTGACGCGCGACCGCGAGCGAAGCGGCTGACGGGCTGTTCTACCATCTCGCCCCCGAGCGGTCGCACTATGGGCTGGTCATTCTGGCTTACGGTTGCGACGATCATCGCCTCCCAGGCGATCAATTTCCGGCGCGTACTCGCTAACGCAACAGGCTATCCAACTTG
Source organism: Xanthobacteraceae bacterium (assembly GCA_030043335.1). Classification (GTDB taxonomy): domain Bacteria; phylum Pseudomonadota; class Alphaproteobacteria; order Rhizobiales; family Xanthobacteraceae; genus BOG-931. The sequence continues at coordinate 1,788 of JASHXX010000059.1, read as the reverse complement.
GCTTCCTGCCGCTATGAACAGTGTCCACACCGTCCGTCACGAGATCGGCCAGATCTACATTCCATTTGCGAACTGGATACTGGTAGAGCGGTTATGACCCCGACGTAGCCCGAAAGGAGAAGAGCTAAATGTACTACCGAGGGATGACGTGAAGTCGGCATGATGAAGCGCGAGACCCTCGCGATCGCCGACATCTACGTGCCAGTCAAGCGGCGTGCCACTCTTGATCAAAAGCGCGTAGAGGAAATCGCGACGAGCATGCTCGACAAGGGCCAGCAGGGGCCGATCCTGGTACGGACAGACGGTGCTCGGTTCGTGCTCGTTGAAGGCTTGCACCGGCTGGAAGCCGCCAAAGCCCTCGGTGAAAAAACAATCTTCTGCTTTCTTGTCGACGCGCCGAAGCACTAATGACTCTGGTGGTCGAAGCGTCGAGCCCCTTGCAAGGCCCCCCAATAAGAGGAGAGACGAAATGGCCCCGCGCCAGATCAAAATGACTGGTAAAGACAATTCTGATAAAGAAGCGGAGGAGGTTTTCTCCCAACGCAAGCGGGCTGAGAGCGGGGGATATTCGCTCCAGGTAGACAAACAGACGAAGGGTTCCTACAAAACCCCCAAGGCCGCTCAATCGGCGGCGTTAGAGATCAAAGTGGCATATCCGATCGTTCAAGTTTCGATTTATATAGCGTCGACAACTCGGCTCGGTTGGTTGAGTTACCGGGCGCCGCCTCGTAAGAGCCAAGAGTTGCCCATGCGGCATCGTGCCGGGCCATTCGCGGCCCGCAATGCGAACGACATTGATCGATTTTCAGTATATTAAAAGCGAGTCGCGTCGCATAGCAACGGAAACTCTGTTCGAAGGCTAACGACGTTTGATTACGGCGCATCAGCCAAACTATTCATGCCAAAGGGCAAACGTGGGGCGCGTCAGCCACTTAGTTATCGACGCTTTGCCACCGCAGCGGAGGCAATTCGCTTCGCTGTGGAAGAGTTCCCAGCCATCCGCACGCTTGGCGCATGGATGCAAGTGGGAGAAGAGCGCTTCAACGGCGATGACATCCGGCGCCTATACGAAAGCACCAGTTATCCGCGGCGCCCTCGCATGCGGAAATCGGGGTGAAATCTGCAAGCGGTTTCGACCTGGAAAGTCGTTCGCTGACAGCGCGACCTGCAGCGCCCGCGACCGATAATACCAATAGGGCGCTACTTGACCCTAAGATTGGTCGCGGACTCTTTGCCGCGATTGCTCTCAATCTCGTACTCGATGGTTTGTCCCTCGTTGAGTGAATGGAGCCCAGCCCGTTCAACGGCAGAGATGTGGACGAACACATCTTTGCCACCGCCGCCTGAAGGCTGAATAAACCCATATCCCTTTGTCGGATTAAACCACTTCACCGTACCTGTAGGCATTTCCGTCTCCAATGTTGATCGCGCACAATACTGGTCGCGCCTGAGCACGACAAGGACCGCGATCGGTCCCTAGCGGCAGCATCTCCCGATAACCCGATGCTGTCTGCTCGTCGCTACTGTTTGAAATGGGGCGCTTGATCGCCACTGGCATTCGGGTGCCGCCGGGCGCATACTGCAAGCCATGAGCATTCTCTTCGATCAAACCGACTTTTCGGTCGTTGTTAAGAACCGCGCGCCGCCTCCGAAGCCGTGGAGATGGGAGATATATCGGGCTGGTCGAAAGACCCCGATAGAATGTTCATGGGTTTTTTATGAAACTATTGAGGCCGCTAACCGAGCGGGAAAAGAGGCCCTCAAACAGTTCTTGACTGAATTCCCTGC
>JASHXX010000058.1 GCA_030043335.1 Xanthobacteraceae bacterium | reverse complement strand
CGGCCCGCGGCACCAGCAGGAATTCGACCAGCATGGCGATGAACAACAGCATCGCCAGCATGTGATCGATGATCGTGCGCACGCCGATCCGCGTCGCTTTTATGATCTCGACCGCGAGTAGCAGGACGGCGAAGGCGATGAGCAGGTCTTCCCAGGTCGGCACCCAGTCTTGCCCGGACATCATGTGCACCGTCGTCACCGGCGCGGTCCAATTGTCGCCGGGCAGGCGGAAAATGAAGGCGACGATGTTGTAGATGACGAAGGGAATGAGCAGCAGCGGAAAGCCCAAGATGAACATCGCGCCCTCGTCGGAAGCTGTACCCGCGGCTCGGTCTTTCGGCTGCTCCGTTCCGGCTGCGGCCGCTACGCCTCAGTCTTCTTGGTCAGTACCTGCCGGCCGCGATACATGCCGGTCTTGAGATCGACATGATGCGGACGGCGCAATTCGCCGGAATCCTTGTCCTCGATATAGGTCGGCCGCTTCAATGCATCGGCGGACCGGCGCATGCCGCGCTTCGATGGCGATGTCTTTCTCTTCGGCACGGCCATGACGGCGTTCTCCTGTGCACGGATCGAAATGCTGGGATGGGCGGCTTATAGAAGAATGCGGTGCGCGACGCTAGGGGGCGGCGCGGATACAGGCGTCGCGCGTCGGGCTCTCCGCCGCCCGCCGTTCGTAGAGACCGGCGAGCCTGCGGACCAGGATGCTCGGCGTCCTAGCGCTGCGGCGAATCGGGTTCGGGAGGATCGCGGCAAGCTCTGCCGCCTCGTGTGCGGTCAGATTGCGCGCCGACTTGCCGAAGGCGAAGTGCGAAGCGGCCTCGGCGCCAAACTCGCCGTCGGGACCCCATTGGACGATGTTGAGGTAGATTTCGAGCACCCGGCGCTTGGGCAGAACCAGGTTGAGCCAAAGTGCCAGCGGAATCTCGAGCGCTTTGCGCGCGAAGCTGCGGCCCTGCCACAAGAACAGGTTCTTCGCGGTCTGTTGGGTGATGGTCGAGCCGCCGCGCGCTTCGCCGAGATCGTCGGCCTCCTCGATCGCCTCACGCATCGCGGCAAGGTCGATGCCGCGATTGCGGCAGAAGCTGCCATCCTCGGCAATAATGACGGTAAGCGGCAGCGTCGGCGCGATGCGGCTTATCGGAACGAAAATGCGCTCGACCCGCGCGCCGCTGAGCCGCCGCCAAAGCATCGTCGTCGAAACCGGTTCGATGAACCGATAGAGCGGCGCAATCAGATAGGGCAGGAGAACGATGCCTAAGAGCATCGCGGCCAAGACAGCGAGCAGGCGTCGCCAGCGCTTCGACATCAGCTGCGGGAGGCGCGCTCAGTTGCGCGCATAGCCGATCAGCGGCTTCTTCTTGCGGCCGAGCACGATCAGGATCATCGCGGCCACCCCCAGCACGACCCAGGTCGGCAGGTCGAAGCAGCGCTGTACATAGGGGTCCCAAGCCCACAGCGCGTGCTGTTTCAGCCACTCCTGTACCGTGGTGAGGCTCGCCTGGTCGACAATGGCCCACGCTTCGCTGAATTTGAGGAAGGCCAGGTGCTGGTTCACGATGGTTTTTTCCCCGTCATAAACGAACAGAACGAAAGCGGTAGCCAAGAGGCAGAGACCGATGAAGCGAAGCAAGAACCTGATCATGGCTGCGCCGGATTGCGGGGTTGATGGAGGCGGGGTGAATGGAGGGATTACTCTTCCCCGCGCGCTTGTTCAATGCGGCGGATGCGACGCTTTTGTGTAGCGCGGCGCCTTCGCTCCCGGCCGGGCCAAACCAGACCGATCACTTGAGCAAAGCCCACCGGTTCCGCTAACGTCGGGCCTCGGTCCTCCTTCAATCCGCCGCGCCTGCATCAGCAAGGAATTGAAATGGCTCCGAAAAACGGCGACCGCACGCAGCGGCCGACCTTTACCGACCAGGAGGCCCTGCTGTTTCACAGCCAGGGCCGGCCGGGAAAGCTCGAAGTCGTGGCGACCAAGCCGATGGCGACGCAGCGCGACCTGTCGCTCGCCTATTCGCCGGGCGTCGCCGTGCCGGTGCTGGCGATCGCCGAGGACGAGACCCGCGCGTTCGACTACACCACCAAGGGCAATTTCGTCGCCGTCATCACCAATGGCACCGCGATCCTCGGGCTGGGCAATCGCGGGGCGCTCGCGGCCAAGCCGGTGATGGAAGGCAAGTCGGTGCTGTTCAAGCGGTTCGCCGACGTCGACTCGATCGATCTCGAAGTTTCGACCGAGAATCCGGACGAATTCATCGCTTGCGTCAGGCTCCTTGGCAAAAGCTGGGGCGGCATCAATCTCGAGGACATCAAGGCGCCGGAGTGCTTCATCATCGAGCAGCGGCTGCGCGAGCTCCTCGATATTCCGGTTTTCCATGACGACCAGCACGGCACCGCGATCATCGCCGCGGCCGGGTTGATCAACGCGCTGGAGTTGACCGGTCGCGACATCGCTACCACCAAGCTTGTTTGCAATGGCGCCGGCGCCGCCGGCATCGCCTGCCTCGAACTGCTGCGCGCCATCGGTTTCCGGCGCGAGAATCTGACCCTCTGCGACACCAAGGGTGTCATCTATGAGGGCCGCACCGAGGGGATGAACCAGTGGAAGTCGGGCCACGCGGTCAAGACCGCGGCGCGCACGCTCGCCGACGCGCTCGACGGCGCCGACGTGTTCTTCGGCCTGTCGGTCAAAGACGCAGTGACGCAGGACATGGTGAAGTCGATGGCCGACAAGCCGATCATCTTCGCCATGGCCAATCCTGATCCAGAGATCACGGTCGAAGACGTGGCCGCCGTGCGCACCGACGCGATCATGGCCACTGGCCGCTCCGATTATCCGAATCAGGTCAATAACGTGCTCGGCTTCCCCTACATCTTCCGCGGTGCGCTCGACGTGCGCGCTCGTGCAATCAACATGGAGATGAAGATCGCGGCGGCGCAGGCGCTCGCCGACCTCGCGCGCGAGGACGTGCCCGACGAAGTCGCCGCAGCCTATGGCGCCCGGCCGAAATACGGTCCCGATTACATCATCCCGGTCCCGTTCGATCCGCGGCTCATTTCCTACATTCCGCCGGCGGTAGCCAAGGCCGCGATGGATTCGAAAGTGGCGCGGCGGCCGATCGTCGACATGGACGCCTATCGGCAGCAATTGCGCAGCCGGCGCGATCCGATCGCCGGCGTCCTGCAACGGGTGTTCGAGCGCCTGCGCCGGCAGCCGCGCCGCGTCGTCTTCGCCGAGGGCGAGGAGGAGCAGGTGATCCGCGCCGCGGCGACGTTCGTACACCAGGGACTCGGCTCCGCGCTCCTGGTCGGCCGCGAAGCGCGCGTGCGCGAGACCGCCCAGGCGCTCGGCGTCGAGCTCGGCGGCGGCATCGAGATCATCAACGCCGCGATGTCTTCGCGCAACGCCACCTACGCCGCCTATCTCTATGAAAGGCTGCAGCGGCTTGGCTTCCTGCAGCGCGACTGCCAGCGGCTGATCAATCAGGACCGCAATCATTTCGCCGCCTGCATGGTCGCGCTC
>JASHXX010000057.1 GCA_030043335.1 Xanthobacteraceae bacterium | reverse complement strand
GAATACGAGATGCTGCGGATCGCCGACGCGCCGAAGGTTGAGACCGTGATGGTGCCAAGCGGCGATTTCTGGGGCGGCGTCGGCGAGCCGCCGGTGCCGCCGCTGGCGCCGGCGCTGTGCAACGCCGTATTCGCCGCGACCGGCAAGCGCATCCGCTCGCTGCCGTTGAAGAACCACGACCTGAAAGCAATCTGACCGGCGCGAGCGTTCAGCCCGACGGAAATTGCAGTTCGACCTTGAGGCCCGGCGCGTTGTCGAGAAGCTTGATCCGCGCCTCGTGCAGGCGGGCGACGGCGGAAACGAGACTGAGGCCGAGCCCGTTGCCCGGCGTGCGCCGGCTGCGCTCCAACCGGTAGAAGCGGCGGAACACGTGCTGATGCTCGTCGGCGGGAATTCCCGGTCCGTCGTCCGACACCGAGATCACCGCCCCGGCATCGCCGCGGTTCAGTTCGACCGTCACCTGTCCGGCGCCGCGGCCATGTTTGATCGCGTTGTCGACCAGATTGGCCACCGCGTCGAACAAGAGATCACGGTCGCCGGTGACCAGCACCGGCCGCGCGCCGACCGCCTTGAGCTCGACGTCGTTGTTCTCCGCCGCGGCATCGAACAGCTCGACTACGGCTTCGGCGATCTCGACCAGATCCACTTGGCGGAACGCAGCGGTCCGACTCGTGGTCTCGATCTGGGAAATGCGCGTCAGCGAGGAGAACATCCGCAGCACGTCGTCGAGATCGGCCATGGTGTCGGTGATCAGCGACTGATCGGATCGGGCCTCGCGCCGGCCGATCGAGGCGCGCTCGAGCCGACCGCGCATACGGGTGAGCGGCGTCCGCAGGTCGTGGGCGACGTTGTCGGTCGCCTGCTTCACCTCGCCCATCAAGATCTCGATGCGGTCGAGCATCGAATTGAGGTTCTCCGCCAACTGGTCCCATTCGTCCTGCGTGCCGAACAGCGGCACGCGTTCGCCCAGTCCGCTCTGCATGATTGCGCGGCTGGTGGCGTTGATCGATTCGATGCGGCCGACGGTGCGCCGGGTGACGGCGATGCCGGCAACGGCGGCAAGAACGAAGATCAGAGCGACGATGAGGGCAAAGGCGAGGTCGATCTTGCGCGCGAACTGATCGAGATCGCTGATGTCCTTGCCGACCAGCAGATGCGAGCCGTCCGGCAGCGTGGCGAAGGCGGCGCGCAACAGCGGCCAGTGCGCCGCCTCCGGCTTCCATTCCGGCGCGCGAAAATCGCCGCGCCCGGCGTTACCGGCGGCAAGCGTCGGCGGCCAGCTGGCGAGATTCCCGGCCAGCACCGCGAACGCGGGGTCGGTCAGCAGGAATACGCCGTCGCCGAACCGCGCATCCGCCGTCAGTTTGTCGATTGCGGCAACGAGCGCGTCGCGCCCGCCGTGATCATAGGCGGCCATCAGCATGGCGCGGTCGCCGTCGATGGCGCGATCCGACCGATCGAAGACGTAAGAGGCGGTCGAGGAGTACACGTAGCTGAACAGCGCGATCACCACCGCACCGAAAACCAGAATGCATATCAGCGCTACCCGGAAGGTCGAGGAGCGCAGCGTCTTAGTGAGGAGCACGAACACAGAATCCCACGCCGCGTATTGTGTGGATCAGTGGATAGCTCTGCTGACTGTCGACTTTGCGGCGAACGCGCCCGACATAGACATCGATGATGTTGGTCGTCGGGTCGAAATGAATATCCCAGACGCGCTGCAGCAGCATCGCGCGCGGCACCACCTGGCCCTCATTGCGAACCAGGTATTCGAGCACCTGGAACTCCCGCGGCAACAGCTCGATTTCCTTGCCGCCGCGCTTGACCGTCCGCGTCACCAGATCGAGCTCGAGATCGGCGACGCGCAGCACCGTCTCCTTCACCACGGTGGTGCTGCGGCGGGCGAGCGCCTCGACCCGCGCCAGCAGCTCGGCGTAGGCAAACGGCTTGATCAGATAATCGTCGCCGCCGCTGCGCAGGCCGCGCACCCGGTCGTCGACTTCGCCGAGCGCGCTAATGATCAGGGCCGGCGTCACCACACCGGCCTCGCGCAGCCGCCGGATGATGGCGAGGCCGTCGAGGCCCGGAAGCATGCGATCGATCGTCATCACCGCATAGGCGGCGGAGAGGCCCAGATTCAAACCATCGTCGCCATTGACCGCGAGATCGACCTGGTAGCCCTGCGTGGTGAGGAAATCCACGAGCTGCTGCGCAGTCTCCGGATCGTCCTCGATGACGAGGAGGCGACGGCGCGATCCCGTCATTACCTGAAATCTCCCAATCGATATCCGGGAAGACCCAACCGTAGCATAAACGGCGCGAGCAAAAAATGACTTATCTGTCAGAATTTGTCGCATTCGTAATTTGAAAATCTTCCATCCAATCCTTAATCCAATCGGCGGGGCGCTCCTCGGTGCAATCGCTTCGCGATGCGCGACGCCTGTTGCACCGAACCAAACAACGGAGAAAGCCTCATGATGCGTAAGTTGGCGCTCGCGCTTGCGGCGCTCGCAGCGATCGGCCTGGGTTCGGCATCAAGCGCTTCGGCGATGCATGGCGGCGGCGGCGGTGGAGGTCATGGTTCGTTTGGTCACGCGTTTGGCGGCGGCGATGGAAGTCATATGTCGTTTGGTCATGTCCATGGCGGGGTCGAGCACTTTGGATTCCACGGCCATCACGACTTCGCGTTCCACCGCCACTTCTTCCGTCACCACCGTTTTGTCTTTCTCGGCGCGCCGTTCTACGACTATGGCTACGGCTACGGATATGACTCGTGCTACACCCGGGTCTGGACGAAATGGGGCTGGCGGCTAGTGTCGCTCTGTTACTGAGGCGTCGCCGGTTGGCGTCCTGATGCCCGTGCGAGCCGGAGCCTAGCTTGCAATTGCCGCCGCCATCGAACGTCTTGGGAATTGCGGTCCCGGAGCACGCGCCAGGCGGCACCTCGTATTGTTTTGCCGCGAACGCCCGCTCCGGGACCGACGCTTGCGATCGAGCTTCCGATCCGACGGCGAAACAGCCGCCGATCCGCTGAGCCACGGCACCATCTCACCGACGGACCGCGGCCTTAGCGCGATTGCCTCGGCGTGATCTCCCTGGCCCCGGCCAAGCCGGCGCCGACAGCGGCTCTACGACGCGGCCCGGCCAATAGAGCCGCGCGCCTCCCGGATGCTATAAGCCGTAGCAACAACAACAGTCTCTCGACGCGGATCGGCGCCGCCGCGGCGCGATCCGGGCGAGACCGGGAGGAAACCATGATCGGAGCCCGCTGCCTCTTTGCCGCCGCTGCAATCACGCTGGCGGTGCCTACTTTCGCCGCCGCCGACGACGCGCTGACCATCGGCATGACGCTATCGCAGACCGGCCCGCTCAACATCGACTCGCTGGCCCAGCAACGCGGCGCCGAGTTGTGGCGTGATGCGGTCAACGAGGCGGGCGGCATCAAGGCCGGGGACAGGCACTATAAAGTGCGCTTCGTCAGCTATGACGACCAGTCCCAGGGCGGCCGGGTGCAGCAGCTTTACACGCGCCTCATCGTCCAGGACAAGGCGCAGTTCCTGTTCAGCCCGTACTCCTCGGGACTGTGCGCGACCGCGGCGGTGATCACCGAGCAATACGGCAAGCCGATGCTGATCACCGGCGGGGCGGAGCCGAAGACCTACACGCTCGGCAACAAATACCTGGTCCAGGTGTTGAGTTCGGCCGATCATTATCTCACTGGCGCGATCAATGCGCTCGAGGCCAAGGCGCCGCACGCCAAGGTGGCTTTGGTCTATTCCGACGATCCGTTCTCCAAGGCGGTGACGCTCGCCGCCCGCGAGCAGGCCAAAGAGAGCGGCTTCGCCATTGTGCTGGACGAATCCTACGCGCCGTCGACGACCGACTTCAGCCCGATCATCAACAAGATCATCTCATCCTCGGCCGATGCGCTGCTCGGCGGCGGCCATTATGCCGATGGCGCGACGCTGGCGCGCCAGCTTTACGATCAGAAAGCCGGCCTCAAATACGTGTCGCTGCTGGTCGCGCCGGACAGCCCGGAATTCGCGAGCCTCGGGCCAGCCGCGTTCGGCATCACGGTGCCCTCCCAATGGGAGATCCAGGCGACCTATAAGCCGCAATTCGGGCCGACCGGCCCCGAATTCGTCAAGGCGTTCGAAGACAAGTTCACTGCTCCGCCGGACTACCACGCCGCCACCGGCTACGCCGGCGGCTTGCTGCTCCAGCATGCAATCGAGCAAGCGGGCTCGATCGACGCCGACAAGGTCGTGGCGGCGCTCAACGGCCTCGACACCACCACTTTCTTCGGCCATTTCCGCATCGCCACCGACCCCGGGCATCACGGACTGCAGACCGGCCACGAGATGGTGCTGGCGCAGTGGCAGAAAAGGAACGATCAGCTGCAACGCGAAGTGGTCTGGCCGAAGGCGGCGCAGACCGCCGATCTCCTCTATCCGCTGCACTAGGGTATCCGCTACAACGCACCAGACCGGCGAGCCGGAGGGCCGCGGCAGGCCGGTCCGTGTTGGCGTGCCGGCGATCGCTTAAGTCTTCCCATGCTGGGTGTCATTGCTTCGATCATCGACGGCGTCCTGGTCGGCTCGGTCTACGGGCTGGCGGCAATGGGCCTGACGCTGATCTGGGGCGTGATGAACGTCGTCAATCTCACCCACGGCGCCGCCATCGTTGCCGGCATGTTCGCGCTTTATCTGTTGACCGGCGGGCTCGGCCTTGAACCCTATGCCGCCTTGCCGTTGATCCTCATCGGCGGCCTCCTCGCCGGCGTCGGGCTATATTGGATCGCGGTGCACCGGTTGATCGGCCGCCCGCCGCTGATGACCCTGCTATCGACGTTTTCCGTGAACCTCATCGTCATCGGCCTGGGGACGGCAGTTTGGGGCACCGGCCTGTTCAATGTACCGGTGAGCCTTCCGGGCGTGACTTGGCAGCGCTACACTTTTTCCGGAACTCACATCGTCGCTGCGATGCTGACCGCGGTCATCGCCGCCCTGCTCTATGGGTTCCTCTATCACACGCGCCTCGGCAAGGCGGTGCGCGCCGTCGCCAATAATCGCGAGGCCGCCGAGCTT
>JASHXX010000056.1 GCA_030043335.1 Xanthobacteraceae bacterium | reverse complement strand
TCCGCCCGGCGTCTCTTTGCACTTCTTCTCATTCGGGGGATTGCCAGTGTGCACACGCTGGGCGCGCGCCGTCGCTGACGGCCGTTTCGCGCTCGAAGGTGGCGGCGGATTTCGCATCACGCCGCCGGACGTCGGCCAGCCGGGCGGCGGCGGGCAGCTTCCGATTTAATCCCAATGGCTTGGGGCGTGATCTTGTAACCAAATATTGCTCAGGCGAAGCGACTTGTTGTGACGTTAGCCACTTCGTCCTTCCACGGCCGCCAATAAACTTGCGCAGTGAGAAGGTGCCAGCAAGAACAGGGAGCGCACCGATGATTGGCGCCCTGACCTATTTGAGCCGATTGATCGAGGGAGGTCTCGAGTTGCAGATGCGCCGTGCCGCGATCCGAATTCGCGCGCGACAGCAGCTTTTTCCGCGGCACCTGGACGGTAACCGCAAGGTCGGCGACTGACATCAGACGGCGAGTTGCGTAGCCAAATCTTCCAGGCTTTTCGCCCCGATATCGACCGGCTCGCTGGGCTTCGCCTCGCCGCGGCCGGGCCCCTTTTCGTTGGGGCGGGCGACGTGGGCGGTGCGCAGGCCAACGGCTGAAGCGGCCATCAGGTCGGCGGTGTGCGCGGCTACCATCAAGCATTGGTCTGGACTGAGATCGAACGCTTCGGCAGCGGCCAGATAGACGCGCGGTTTCGGCTTATAGTCGCCGGCGATCTCGGCGCCGAGAATCGCGTCCCACGGAAAGCCGTTGTGACGGGCAAGATCGACCATCAGCGAAATATTGCCGTTTGACACCGGCGCGAGAAGATAGCGGCGCCTGAGCTGGGCCAGGCCGCCGGCAACATCCGGCCAGGCATCGAGCCGGTGCCAGACCATGTTGAGGTCACGGCGTTCATTCTCGGTAAGCCGGTCGGCGTCGAAGCGCGGCAGGATCAGATGGAGATTGCGCCGATGCAGCACGTCGAGCTTGCGGAAACCGATGCGGCCGGTGCGAACTTCCTCCATCGCGCCTTGGTATTCGCCGCGCCAGGCGTCGGCGAAAGCCAGCCAATCGAGCGCGTAGCCGCGCGGCTCGAGCAGCGCCTTGACCTCGCGCGCGATCGAGGTGCGCCAATCGACGAGCGTGCCGAAAACGTCGAAGAACAGGGCTTTCACCGCCACCGCCATGCAATGTTCCTAGCGGAAAACGTGGCGAGATGCCAAAAACAGCGCCGAGCCGCGCGCTCGTCGCGGATGCTGGCGCTGACCCGGAGGAAATTAATGCCCAAGAAATCGCGAAAGAAATCATCGTCACCGCCGCGGCTGCCCTCCCCGCGGCTGCCGGCTCTCGACCTGAACAGCCTGACGGCCGAGCAGCAGGCGCTGGTCGAGGCGATCAAAGCCGGCCCACGCGGCCGGTTCGTCATGGAGGGACCGTTCGCCGTCTATCTGCATGCGCCAGCCTATGGTGAACTGGCGCAGCGGCTCGGCGCGCATCTGCGCTTTCGCACCAGCCTGCCGCCGCGGCTTTCGGAGGTCGCGATCCTCTGCACCGGGCAATACTGGAGGGCGCAGTACGAATGGATGGCGCACGCCGCGATCGCGGAGAAGCAAGGCGTCAAGCCGGCAACCATCCGCGATATTCAGGCCGGCCGGGCGCCGAAATCGGCGCCGGCGGACGAGAAGGCGGTCTGCGCGCTGGTCAAGGAGCTCTACGCGACGCGGCGCGTGAGCGACGCCACTTACAGGCGCGTGCACAAGCTCGTCGGTGACGCCGGCATGGTCGAGCTTGTCGGCATTCTCGGCTACTACGTCATGGTGTCGATGACGCTTAACGTCTTCCGCATGCCCTTGCCGGAGGGCAAACCTGCGCCATTCCGCGAGCCTGGAGGCAAATAGAAACCGACTACGCGACGCGGCCCGCGGGTTTCTGGCTGCCCAAAGCGGCGGGCCTCGCCGCAGCCGCGCGCGGCTTGCTCGTGCGCTGGCGCAACAGATCGAGAAACCGCTCCTTGGGCATCGGCGGGGCGATCGCCACGCCCTGCCCGAAATCGCAACCCATCACCATCAAGGCCTGCAGGTCGGCTGCGTTCTCCAAGCCTTCGGCGACGGCGGCGGCACCGAAACGATGGGCGAGGTCGACGGCGGTCTGGCAGATCGCGGCGTTGGCCGCATCGGTTGCGCAATGCTCGACAAACCGGCGGTCGATCTTGAGCTCGGCGAACGGCAAGTCGCGCAGGCTGGCAAAGGAGGAAAAGCCGGCACCGAATTCATCGATCGCAATGACGATGCCGCTGACGCGGAATTGAGCCGCGACGTCATGCGCCAGCGCTGCCTCGCGCACGATCTGATCCTCGGTCACTTCGACAATGAGACCGGGCCAGCGCTCGGATTTTGGCCGATACTCGGAGACGAGCCGCGGGATCGGCAGCCTGAACAAGGCTCTGACCGGCACGTTGACGGCGAGCTTAAGATTGAAGCCGGCCTCCTCGAACATCGTCCAGTCGCAGAGCGTCGCCAACAGCGCCTGTTGGGTCAGTTCGGCGATCCCGTCGTCGTCGACCTCGGGATCAAAGCCGCCCGGCGGCAACGCGCCGAACTGCGGATGGTGGATGCGCGCGAGCGCTTCGGCGCCGGCGAGGCATTTGCGCTTGAGATCGATCTTGGGCTGGTACCAGATCTCGATCCAGTTGTTGCGCAACGCTTCCGAGATCGCGATTCGCGGCCGCGCCGCGGCATCAGCGGAATCCCTGATCGGCATCTCGGCGGCGAGTTCAATGCCAGGCGCGCCAGCGCCGCGCAGCTCTCTTGGATCAGCGTCGCTCATATCGGCACCGATGGGCGTCAACCCCGGTATAGGCCGACTTTGCTTAATCAATCGTAAGGCGAGCGGCGTCGCGCCCCTCGGGGCCAAGCGTTTGGACTCGCGCCGTCGGCACTGGCCCTAATGTTTGGGGCTCATCTGCATCATGCCGCCATGGCCTTCCATCATCGTGCCACCGCCCGCAGGCACGCCGGGCGCAGCCGCGCCGATCGCGGCGATCTGGTATTCGACATCGACCGTCCCCGCTTTGTCGAACTTGAGCGTGGCCTTAACCGTCTTGCCTTGCTGTAACGGCTGCTTGAGGTCGAGGAACATGACGTGCGCGCCGGACGGCTTGAGCACGACCGTCTCACCCGGCTTGATTTCCAGTCCGCCCTCGATCGGACGCATCTTCATCACGCCGCCTTCCATTGTCATAGAGTGGATCTGGCATCGCGCGCTGACATCGCTCGACACGCAGCTGACGCGATCCGAAGCGGGGCCGTTGTTGGTAATGGTCATATAGCCCGCGGCGGTCGAGGCGCCCTTCGGCGTCGCCCGCGCCCATAGCTGGGCGATATGGATGCCGCCGACATCGTAATCGGCGGCTTGAGCGCTGACCGCAGCGAGCTGCACGCCGGCGAAGCCGAGCGCGGCGGCAAGACTGCCGGAGAGGAATTGGCCAGCGCGTTTTGTCATCGAACTGCTCCGTAGCGCACCGCGGTCCAGGGGGGACGGCTACAAATCGGCTGCCGCCGGCACTAAGACGAGGCGCGGGCGACCGCGACCCTGTCGGCAGTAATTCTAGGACACCCCGCAACCGGTTGAAATAGCGTCAGATCGGCACGATTTGCGCCATGGCGGCGTGGAAAAGGCGCCGTTGAACTTGGCGAGGTCCTTCGCTATACGGGCAACCACGACCTGAGTAGCCCGCAGGGGATCGGGCTCGTTCTGCCGTCTTTACCGCCGCGCCCGTGTGCGGCCACCCCGCATGAGCACGCCTGATGTCCGGTACGTTCGATAAAGTCGCTGAAATCATCGCGGAAACTTGCGATATTCCGCGCGAGAACATCAAGCCCGAGAGCCATGCGATCGACGATCTCGAGATCGACAGTCTGGACTTCCTCGACGTCGCGTTTGCCATCGACAAAGCGTTCGGCATCAAGCTCCCGCTTGAGCAATGGACTCAGGAAGTCAACGACGGCAAAGCGACGACGGACCAATATTTCGTGCTGAAGAATCTGAGCGATCGAATTGACGAACTGATCGCGGCCAAGGGCGCCTGAGGCGCCGGGTATGCGTCTTGAATACTTTCAGATGGTCGATCGGATCGTCGCGCTCGACCCCGCGCAGCGCTTGGTCCGCTCGGAATGCCGCGTGCCGCGAGAGAGCACGATCTTCGAAGGTCATTTTCCGACCTATCCGCTGATGCCCGGCGTGCTGCTCACCGAGTGCATGGCGCAGACCACCGGATGGCTGGCGAGCGCGCTCTGCGGCTTCACCGCCATGCCGATTCTCGTCGGCGTCAAGGACGCGAAATTCCGCACTTTGGTTTTTCCCGGCGACGTGCTCGAGTTCGAGGGAACCGTGGTGCATGAGGGCTCGGGCTACACCGTCGCCAAATGCACCGGACGCCGCCAAGGCACCGTCGTCTGCGACGCGACGCTCACCTTTCGCATTCTGCCCTTTCCGAGCCCGCAATTCCGCCACGCCCTGCTGGAATGGGCGGAGCGGCTCGAGCTTCCGGTCAAGGAGCTCCTTAGGTGACCGAACGCCGCGAGGTGTGGATCACCGGTGTCGGTCTTCTCACCTGTCTGGGCGAGGGGCTGGAAGCGACGTGGAGCCACCTCGAGCGCGGCGATCCGCCGGTCTATGACGACCAAGGCTTCGCGCCTTACATCGTGCATCCGCTCCCGCCGATCAACCTCGACAAGCAGATTCCGAAGAAGAGCGATCAGCGGCAGATGGAGCCCTGGCAGCGCTTCGGCGTCTACGCGGCCGGCCTCGCGCTCAGCGATGCCGGCATCGTCGGCAATGCCGAGCTGCTCGACCGCACCGACATGATCATCGCCGCCGGCGGCGGCGAGCGCGACGTTGAAGCCGACAGCGCCATCCTCACCGGCCTGCGTAAGGCTGCCAATCCAGGCGCCTTCCTCAACGAGCGGCTGATGAGCGACCTGCGCCCAACCCTGTTCCTGGCGCAGCTTCCCAACCTGCTCGCCGGGAATATCTCGATCGTGCATGGCGTGCTCGGATCGTCGCGCACGTTCCTGGGCGAGGAGGCCGCCGGACTCGATGCGGTGCGCATCGCGCAGGCACGCATCGCCGCCGGACAGAGCGAGTTGACGCTCGTCGGCGGCGCCTACAACGGTACGCGCTGGGACGTGCTCTTAATGTTCGAGCTAAGCGCCGCGCCGCTGAAGGACAAATTCGCGCCGGTTTGGGATCGCGGCCCGCATGGCGGCATCGCGCTAGCCGGCATGGGAGCGTTCGTCGTGCTCGAGAGCTCCGCGCATGCACGCGCGCGCGGCGCCGGCCCATATGCGCGGATTTCGTGCATCTGTTCCGATCGTAACCTGCGCCGCGAGGGAGAGATCGAGGCGACGCTGCGCCGGCAGTGGACAACGATCGCGGCAAAGATCGATCGCGCCCACGTCGCCATCATCTCCGGCGCGGCCGGTCTTGAACCGGCAACGGCGGCCGAGTTGCGCGTGCTCAAGGAAATCGGCCTTCCCGTCCGCAATACCGGAACCTATATCGGGCATGGAGTCGACACCCAGTTTGTCGCCAATCTGGGCATCGCTTGCGCGGCGCTTGAGCATGGTAAGCTGTTTGCTCCGACGGGCACCGGGGACCTGGGCGAGAGTCCGCCTGCGCTGTCCCAGATTATCGTGACCAATGTCGGCAATTGGCGCGGCGAAGGGCTGGCGCTGATCGAACGGGTCGATTGAGAGGGGAGCGTCATGGCAAACGCAGTGACACGGGACCAGGCAGGTCATCGCGTCATCGCCGTCACCGGCATGGGCGTGATCACCTCGCTCGGCGTCGGCAAGACCGACAATTGGGCGAAATTGACCGCCGGACATTCGGGGATTCGCCGCATCTCCCGCTTTCCCTCGGACGGCCTGCGCACCACGATCGCCGGCGCGGTCGACGCCGAATATCAGGACGGGATGACCCCGGCCGAGCACACCGAGCGCATGGCGCGCCTCGCTTGCGAGGAGGCGATCGCGCAATCGGGCCTCGGGACCAAGGGTCATTTTCCCGGCCCGCTGTTCCTGGCTTCGCCGCCGCTCGAGATCGAATGGCCGGCTCGGATCAAACTCGCGGAAATCGCGGCTGCGAATGCCGATACCCGATATTCCGACCTGTTGCGCGTTGCCCCCAAATTCGGGAGCGCCCATGGCGCTTTCAATTGCGTCATTATCGGCGAGAACCTCGCCGATAATTTCGGCACCGAGGGCTCGCCGATCTCGCTCAATACCGCCTGCGCGTCGGGCGCGAGCGCGATCCAGCTCGGCCTGGAGGCGATCAGGCGCGGGGAATGCGACGCCGCGCTCGCGTTGGGCGCCGACGGCTCGCTGACCGCTGAATCGCTGATCCGGTTCTCGCTCCTTTCCGCGCTCTCGACGCAGAATGATCCGCCGGAGCGCGCCTCCAAGCCGTTCTCGAAGAACCGCGACGGCTTCGTCCTTGCCGAAGGCGCCGCCGCGGTCGTGCTCGAAGACTTCGACCACGCGCGCGCCCGCGGCGCGCGCGTGGTCGGCATCCTCGAAGGCTGCGGCGAAAAATCCGACTCGTTCCACCGCACTCGGTCGAGCCCCGACGGCAAGCCGATCATCGCCTGCATGCGCAATGCGCTGGCCGACGCCGGCGTCGGCCCCGAGGACGTCGACTATATCAATGCCCACGGCACCTCGACCCCCGAGAACGACAAGATGGAGCATATTGGCGTCTCGACCGTGTTCGGCGAGCGCGCCCGCGCCATCCCGATCTCATCCAACAAATCGATGATCGGTCACACCATAACCGCTGCCGGCGCCGTCGAGGCGGTGTTCACGCTGCTCACGCTGGAGCATCAACGCATTCCGCCGACCATCAACTACAACGTCGCCGACCCCGCGATTCCGCTCGACGTGGTGCCGAACGTAGCGCGCGATGCGCGCGTCAACCGCGCGATCTCCAACTCCTTCGGCTTCGGCGGCCAGAACGTCTGCCTTGTGATGGCGCGGGAGCCAGCGTGACTGGCCTCGCCGAACCGGCGTTCGTCGCCGGACCGCGAGCGGGCCCTCCGATGCGTTCGATGCGCGCGCTCACGCTTGTCGCCGACCGCAAGATCGAGCTTCGCGACGCCGCCGCCCCTCCCTCGCCAGCGGCCGGTGAGGTCCAGATCGGCATCAAGGCGATCGGCCTGAATCACCTCGACCTCTGGGGCTGGCGCGGCATGGCGTTCGCCAAGCGCAAGCTGCCGCTGATCGTCGGCGTCGAAGCGGCCGGCATGATCGTGGCGGTCGGCCCGCTAGTGACCGCGTTCAAGGTCGGCGACCGCGTCGTCGCCTATGGCGGACTGACCTGCGGCACCTGCAGAGCCTGCCGCGAGGGCCGCGATAATCTCTGTGAAAACATCGGCGGCATCATGGGCTTCCATGTCGACGGCTTCGCCCGCGACCTGCTCAACATGCCGGCGCGGCTGGTCATTCCCGTTCCGCCGCATGTGAGCTTTCGCGACGCCGCCTGCGTGCCGGTTGCTTTCGCGACCGTCCAGCACATGCTGTTCGACAACGCCAGGCTCGAGCCGGGCGAGACCATCCTCGTGCAAGCCGGCGGCTCCGGGATCGGCACCACGGCGATCAAGATGGCGAAGGCGATCGGCTGCACCGTCATCACCACCGTCGGCGACGACGAAAAGG